>JBBQGR010000083.1:0-8510 GCA_038323185.1 Phycisphaerales bacterium
GCCGCCGAGCGAGCCATCGCTGTGCTGCTTCGCCGGGTCATAGTGCGCAGCCTTCAACCACTCGTCCGTACTTGGAATCCAATACTGCGCGCCGGGGCTCCGTGTGAGTTGGTCGAGGAAGCCTCCGCCTTGCCCGGCGAAGGTGCTCACGTCGTACGCGCCATCGAGAAACGCCTCGCGGCTGGTCCCTTTTCCATTGTGGAGCCAGTTGCAAAACACCGCGGTGGTGCGCCACGTGATGCCGCCGACGGCCCGCATCTGGTTGCCCGTCGGCACACTCCATCGCCGGCCGCCGGGCGCCTGTGGCGTGGTGGACTGCGCACCCCAGACCTGCGGCGCGCTGACGAAGGGGATCCGGTCAGTGGTCGGCCGATCCAGCGCGGCGTTGAAGAACTCCGCCCACTGCGCGGTCGTCACTTCGTACTGACCCATCCTGAAGTCGTACGAGACGGAGCCTTTGCCGTTGTTGTAACCCGGGCCTTGCCACGCCGCGTTGCCCGGTGCGCCGATGGTGACGAAGTCGATCCCGGAGGGGTCGGGCTGGGCCTGCGCTGTCGTGAACGTGGAGAGGATCGCTGCGGCGATGGCCACGAGCGCGGCGGGGAGTGTGCGTGCGCGTGAGGGCGATTGAAGAACGGGCGGGGACCGACGGGCTACGCAAGTCAGGGCTACCCGGGAAGAGATCGTCATGCCTCAAAGATGACACAGATTCGCCAGAGTGCCATGAAAACGGCGTTTTCGTCCCCTCACACCCCGCAAACCCCCGTCACCACATACGCCGCCAGCAACTGCGCATCGGTCAGATCCGCATTCTCATCCCCATTGAGATCGCCATCGATCCAGCCCGCCCCGCGCGTGATCAGCCCGACGAAGACCTGCGCCATCTGCTGCGCATCGGTCAGGTCCACGTTCTCATCCTGGTTGAAGTCGTAGTTGCAGGCGTTGGTCGCATCGAGCGCCATGGACCACAGCTCGCGCCCCGAGGCGCGCGTGAAGGCTGAGAACCACAGGCGGCCGCCGACGATGGAGAAGCTGCTGGGCCACGAGGATTCGGTGCCTGGATTGATGTCGGCGATCTGGCGTGTGCCAGCGGCGGTGCCGTCGGTTTCCCAGAGCTCGGTGCCCGTGAGGCCATCATCGGCGGTGAAAATGATGCGTCCCGGTGCGAGCTCGAAGAAGTTGGCGGGATTGGAGCCGCGGATTCCGGGGAAGAGGTCCGCGAGAAGACTTGTGCCCTGCTGCGTTCCGTCGCTGGTCCAGACCTCGCGTCCTTGCTGTGATGTCTGCGCCGAGAAGAAGATTCGATCACCCATCGCGGTACGCGCCGTGAAGAGGCCGCGCGGCGCTGAGCCAGACACGCCGGGTTCGATGTCCGCGACGCGGATCGTTCCCTGCGCGGTCGCGTCGGTGCGGACGAGTTCAAAGTCTGTTCCCTCGGGCGGGCCGCTCGCGAAGTACAGAAGCCCTCCGAGCACTGCGCTATCGATGGGCGAGAGGCTCTGCGACTCGCTGTACCCGGGCGCGAGGAGCGTGGTCTCAGCGCTCGCTGGGTCGTAGGTGAAGATGCCGCTGTCGGCGGGCGCGCCGTATGAGACGATGAGTCTCGAGTTGACCGCGCCGACGATCTGCGGCACGCCCGCGGCCGTCACTGATGTGCCAAGGTCCCACGCAACCTCCGTGCTGAGAGGGGTGCCATCGCTGCGATAGAGGCGGCGAGCCACGTCGGATCCCGGTGCTGCGTCGCCACCAAAGTAGATCTCGCCCTCGTACTTGAAGTAGCGGCTCGGGCTTGTGGGCCCACTGATCTCAACATTGATGAGCGGCGCCGCGATGAAGGCCTCGCCCACGCCCCACGCCGTGGTGTTGAAGGGCCAGATCGTGCCCCCGTTGTTGGCCGTGTAGATCAGGTTGTCGCCGATCGTGATCGGCGGCTGCGAGGCCACAACATTCTTGACCGTTCCGACAAAGTCACCCAGCGATGTGAGCGTGACATGCTGGAAGACGTCGCGTGTGGTGCTCGAGTCACCGTCGTACGCGGAGAACCAGACCGTATCGCCGCGATACACCAAACGACGCCGCCCCGCGCTGCCCCAAAGGACTTCGACAAGCGGGACAGTGCCCGACGCGGTGCCATCGGTGCGGAAGAGCTCGCGTCCGTACGCCGTCGAGTCGCTGGTGAAGGCGATCTGATCGGGCGAATCTCCGGCGAAGACACGCGAGGGATTGGAGCTCGCAGAGTTCTGATTGAGATCACGCAGAAGCAAGGTGCCCATCGCGGTTCCATCGCTGACGTACAACTCGCGATCTGCGCCGACCGAGGCGGCCAAGAGGAGGCGGTTGCCGGGCAGCGGCGCAAGCGGCCGCGCCAGCGACGAGCCCACGCCCGCGCTGATGTCCAGAACAAGCCGCGCACTGGACGCGACCGCGGTGGCCGCGAAGAGTTCCTGGCCAAGGATCGGCGCGGCCTGTTGGCCCGTGAAGTAGATCGTGCCGGGCGAGTTCCCGGGGCCGGGAACGACGACCGGCGGCGTTGCAACATTGAAGTGGCTGATGGAGCCATCCTGGGGCGTCAGACGGACTGGGCCACCAACTCCGATGAGAAAGAGAGGCCCGCCCGTGGATGCGCTGGTCGCGAACGTCACGCCGCCAGCGTATGGCTGGGGCGCGAGCAGACCTTGGTGGAGTGTGGGGACCGCAAGTCCTGTGACCGAGACCGGCGCGCCGATTCCGTTGGTGTGCCAGAAGACGCGGCCTGTCGCCGCGGTCTCGGCGGTGAACCACAGCAGTCCGCCTGAGACAACAAGAAACTCGGGCGAGCTGCCCTGAGTGCCGGGCGCGAGATCGGCGAAGCGAGACGTGCCGCGTGCTGTGCCGTCGGTTGACCAGAGCTCAACGCCAGTCGCTGCATCGCCCGCGACGAAGTACGCACGGCTGTTGAAGACGGTGAACCATCGCGGGTTTGTTGGGATCGCTGTGCCCGTGAGGTCCGAGAGGCGAGCGGTGCCGATCGGCGTTCCATCGGAGCCGAAAGGCTCGAGCGCGCCGGAGGGTCCTACTCCAGCGAAGACGACGCGGTTGCCGAGGGTGGCGAGATTCCAGCCCGTGAGCGCGGGATATGGCGCCGGGAGCGTGACCACGGCTGTGGCGCCGTCGATCGCGGATCCGTTGCTGAACATCAGCCGCGGCGTCGCGGAGTTGGAGAGCCAGAAGACGCGGCTGTTGGCGGTCGTCACGACCGAGGGCAAACCTTGCGGCGCGGCGATCACCGTTCCGAACTCGGTGGACTGCGGCCCGAGGCGGATCGTGCCGCGGCTGGTCGCGTCGGTGCGCCAGATTTCGCCGAGATCGTTGTAGAAACAGACGGGGCCAGCGCCGCGGCTCCACGGATCAAGGAACGACGTCGCGCTGAGCGCGCATCGAATCGAGAGCGAGGTGTCGACGAGCTGCGTGCCGGTGGTCGTGCCGTCGGTTCGGAAGAGAATGCCCTGACGGCCGCCCTCGTAGTCCGCGGCGGTGAAGAGCACCGTGCCATCTGCCAGCGGGCGGGCGAAGCGCGGGTTCGATGAGGCTGGCTGTCCGGTGGCGACCGTGACCAAGTCAGCCACTTGGAATGGCGCTTGGCCAGATGCGCTCGATCCGAGGGCAGAAACCGCCCCGGCGCACGCGGCCAGCAGAGCCAGAGACGAACGACGCGACTGTGCCGCGAACACGGTACGAATTTGCATGGTCTGTGTCTCTCAACCCGCCACCTTGTGAAGATAGCGAGATCTTCCCTGATCGCAAGTGCGTTTTCTCCCCGAAGTAGGGGAAGCTTTCTTCATACGTGCCTGGCATAGGCATCCGCGACCGAACGTTCTCCGTCCGCAATCGTCGATTACGCCGCAAAAACGCACATTTGATCCCCGATCCGACTCCGAACTCGGTACGCTTGGTGCCGATGTCTTTCTACTTCCGTAAATCCGTCGGAACAGGCCCATTTAGGGTCAATCTGTCGGGCGGCGGCGTCGGATACTCGGTTGGCGCCAAGGGATTTCGGATATGGCGCTCGGCGACAGGACGCATCTACACGACGTTTGGTGTGCCGGGAACAGGCCTGCGGCTGTCGCATTCGACTGGCCGGCGCGGGTGCGCTGGCGCGTTTCTCTTGGCGGCGTCGGTGGCGATTGGTGTTGGAGCGATCGCGGCTGGTGTGGCGATGACGGCTCATGCGTGAAGCAAGGATCGCTGCTTCGTCGGCACTTCCGACGCGCGTGTCACGCGTGTCACGTGCGTCACGTGCGTCACGTCTTCAGAGGCTTTGACCACACTCGCGCATGGTGGCCTCCGCGACAGAGCGGGCCGCGCCCGGGGTTAGCAGATTGAGCAAATGGAACGGCGCCCATGGATCACGGCCGCGAACTGAAGTGGACACGAATGCTCCGCACGTCGAGCTCGGAGCGATTCCTCGGTACGCGCGGCGGCGCGGACGCGGCGGGCGTTGAAGTGCACTTCTTGCCTGGCGGCCAGGTCGCGGGAACGGTGATTCTGCTCGAGGCAGCGAGATGGAAGGATGAGGAAATCCCGGCCCGGCTGCGCAGCTTTGATGATGAGTTCCTGCCCGGAGTCGACATCGATGCTGGCGGGCTGTCGTTCACCGTTGTAGTTGGGCGTGTGGTGGGGAACTTTGAGGGGGAGACAACGCCAGCGTGAAGGACGCGCGGAAGTTCCCAGCGCGTGCGGATGCCTAGGCACCAAAGGACCGCACGCAGGCCGTTCAAGAGCTGGCCATGCATGCCCGATCTCGGCGGCACGCGGCAAGGTGACGCGTCCCGCGCGGAACCTTCTACCTTGACGAATTGCTAACGGCCGTAGCGACGCACGACGCCCTTGACGATCCCCTGCACCTGACAGAACTTCACGCGAATGGGGTCGAAGGCGGGGTTGGCGGGCTGGAGGCGGATGTGGTCGTCCTCTTTATAGAACGTCTTCAGTGTGGTTGAGCCGTCGGGCAGGAGCGCCACGACGCGATCTCCGTTGGCGGCGACCTGGGTGCGCTCGATCAGCACGAAGTCGCCGTCCAAGATGCCCTCATCGCGCATCGAGTCGCCCTCGACCTTGAGCGCGAAGGTGCTGTTGCCCGAGCTGGAGCCGCAGAGAATGTCGGCGAGGTCGATCTCGTCGGTATCGGCGACCTTCTCGATGGGGTTGCCCGCGGCGATCTTGCCCACAAGCGGAAAGCGAAGCGGGCGAGCCTCATCGGGAACGGCGACCCCCTCAGCGATCGACAAAGAGCGAGCCTTGTTGGGCTCGCGGACGAGCGCGCCCTTCTTGATGAGCGCCTCCACGTGCTCGAAGACCGTCACCTTGCTCACGCCGATCTCGTCCGCGAGCTCTTGCATGGTCGGGGAATAGCCCCGCCTCACGCGCCAATCCCGGATGAGCTGAAGAATGCGCAACTGCTTTGGGGTCAGGTTCATGCGTGGACTCCTGTACGGGTGAACACGGGGCGTGAAACATCGGACCCTCGCCGCCGGGCGGGGTCGCAAATCGGGTTACGAGATGGGACGCTGGCTCTGTCTCAACATCTATCTTGATTGCTGGCACGGACTCCGACACGGCCGACGTTTCGGCCGCCCTCTCCGAGGGTGGTACCTGTGATGCCGCGCATCCACGTGAACTGATGGGCGCGATGGAGGGTTCGGACTGATTCAATCTGAAGAGCTGCGCGGCGATGCCCGAGAGGACGCGACTGAGCAGCGACAAAGATCCATGCGGCGGGACGCGGTTCTGGATCGGAAGGGAAGGAGCGTCCTGGCTTGGTGCCACAGCGCGAGCGGCTCGCCACTCTCCGGCTTCACCGAACTCAAGGGTGTAGTCGCCGCCGGGCCCGAGACTGACGAGGGGGGACCCGGTTGAAGCATGATCGAGGAGCTGGGAAGCGGCGGAGGCGGCGGCGGCGGACATCCGATCGATGCCGCGGAGCATGTGTTGGGTGGTGTTGTCGAGGCTGTGGTCAAGACTGCTGCCCGAGCCGCGGCTCCAGCGGCCACGCTCACCTTCGGTGCTGGCAAGCGCGATTTGGCAAACGAGACCCGCCGTGAGGGCTGCACCCAGTGAAGTGTGCATCGAGCCTCGCATCGAGCTCGAGCGGCGAGCGGTGTCGCCTTGAAACGTTCGGATTGTCAGGGTCTGCTCTGCCATGACGTGGTCCCTCACATCCATGTTCGGGGTTGCGGAAGACGGCGGACAACTTCGGGAGAGGCGAGGCGATTCGTGGTTCGGAAGGGATGGGAAGTGTCGTGAGTGTGGTGATCGTGTGAAGGGTGATGGTGACTACTGGCGTTTCGTTCTGTGCTTGCTCGGTCCGGGCTTCTGATCGTATCGGGCTTCGTTCAGTGACCCGATCAGATTTCTCTCACACTGTTTGGTAGAAGATAGCCTATCGGGAACCAACAGTCAAGCAAAAGTATCGGTTGACCATCAGAATCTGAACGGTGCTTGGTTGGGCGCGTTTGGGCGGGTTGAGCGCGAGAGCTTGGGGGTCGACGGCTGGACGGCGGGGCATGGAGCATCGCGCGCGAGGATTCGCGCGTTGGGCATGAGGTGTTGCGGTAACGTTGAGTGCTGGAACGACTCTTTCGCTTCGTGGTGCTGTCGCGGTGTTGCGTGTGGTGGATTGCCGCGAGACTGCAGCCGCGCGGGTACGCTCCGGCTGGTGCAATCGTGGAAGCCCTCATCGTCGGCGTGGATCAGTCTTTCCGTTGTGGGGGCGGTGCTGCTCGCGGTTTGCTTGGCTCGGCTGCTTGTGGGGCCGGCCGCCATCTCTATAGATGTGCTGCTCGACCGTGGAGCGCGCGTTGGAGTTGGGATTGTGGTTGGGGCGGCACTCGCGCTTGCTGGTGTCTTGCTGCAGTGCTTGCTTCGCAACCCGCTGGCATCGCCGGACTTGCTTGGGCTTGCGTCGGGCGCTGGGCTGGGCGTCATGCTCGCTGTGTATGCCGGATTCTTGATGGGCCTGGGGATCGCGGACCCGGGTGGACTTTCTGGCGGGTTTGCGGCGGTGGTTGGTGCGTTGGCCGCGCTCTCCATCGCGTGGATTGCGGCGCAGCGGCGCGGCGTGCTTGATCCGATCATGCTGGTGCTGGTGGGTGTGGTTGTCAGCATCGTCTGTTCTGCGATCATGTCGGTTGTCAAGCACCTGCTTCCCGATCAGGGCGTGGCGGCGGGGCGACTGCTGCTTGGTGCGCTTCGCGATGACGTGACCGCGCGCGAGTTTGGCGTGGTTGGGGGCGCGACTGTTGCGTGCGGCATTGCGGCCTTTCTTTGCGGCCGCACGCTGGACGCGATGAGTATGGGTGAAGATGAGGCGCGGTCCGTCGGGGTTCCGGTGGGTCTGGTGCGGACATCGCTGTTCATTGCCTCTGGCATTCTCGCGGCGGGGAGCGTGGTGCTTGCGGGGCCGGTTGGGTTTGTGGGTCTGATCTGCCCGCATCTGGTGCGGATCTGGACGGGTCCATCGCACCGAGTTCTTGTGCCGCGGGCGATGATGGCTGGCGCGGCGCTGGTGGTCGGGGCCGACACGCTGGTGCGCGTGATCGACCTTGGCTCAGGACGCATACCGATCACGGTCCTCACGAGCTTGGTCGGTGGGCCAATGCTGGTCTGGATGCTGAGGCGCGAGGGGACGCGATAGTCCGTGGCTCTGCCGACTACGCTCTTTGCCCGCGGCACTTGTTCGCGCGGGCTGGAGGCTCTGGTTTGGACATCACCATCAAGGTTCCATCAGGCGAGGATCGCGTTGCGGTCTTGGGGCCGTCGGAGCGCAACTTGAAGATGTTGCGCGAGGCGCTGGGCATCCAGGTGACGGCGCGCGAAGGGCGGGTCTTCATTGGTGGTCCAAAGCCCGCGGTGATTGTGGCTCGCAACGTGCTCGAGGCGCTGCTCGACGCCGCGGATAAGGAGCCGATGGGGCGCCAGGAGGTTCTCGACATGATCGCGGCGGAGGCGTCGCTGATCGGGCGCAAGCGCGCGGGCTGGTCGATCGAGGGCGCGCCCACCGACGGGACCATGACCGACGATGAGTACGAGGAAGAATCAACGTGGCAGGGGCGGCTCAACGTTTATTCCGGTGGCAGGCCCATCAAGGCGCGCACGCCGAATCAGGAGCTGTACCTCGAGGCCATCATCAAGCATGACCTTGTCTTTGCGGTCGGGCCCGCGGGCACGGGCAAGACGTATCTCGCCGTCGCCGCGGCGGTCCATCTGCTGCGGCAGGAGCGCGCCAAGCGAGTGATCCTGGCGCGGCCAGCGGTTGAGGCTGGCGAGAAGCTCGGCTACCTGCCGGGTGATCTGCGTGCGAAGGTGAACCCGTACCTGCGTCCGCTCTTTGATGCGCTCTCGGACATGATGGACTACTCCACGGTGCGCCGCTTCATGGAGAGTGATGTGGTAGAGGTTGTGCCGCTGGCGTTCATGCGCGGGCGGACGCTTAATAACGCGGTCATCATCCTTGATGAGGCGCAGAACACCAC
>JBBQGR010000084.1:0-8509 GCA_038323185.1 Phycisphaerales bacterium
CCTGGGGAGGAGCGTGGGACGCTTTGAGTACGCCATCGTGAGTGGCGCGGGCGACTCGGGCTTGCACGTGCAGTTCGCAACCGGCCACATCAGAGACCGCGACGTCATGGCCGACTTCCTGAAGCTCGAGCGGTCGTTTGATCGCAAGCAGCTTGGCCCGCTGACAGCCGTTGAGATCATGACGTCTACGGGCTGGGACCTGGTCGACTTCGAGGTGCTCCAGGCGGGCGAGCCTCCCCGCGTCTCTGACCGAGTCTATCTCCTGCGCCGCGGGATCTAAGCCTCGGCCGCTTCGAGAGCCTTTCGCGAAGGCCGCTTGAGCCACGACCGCACGGCGCGATTCGCGAGACGCTCAATGCCAAACGTGATCAGCGTCGCGATCGCGATGGCGAACCCCGCCGCGGGTCCGATCGCCGCCAGCGGCGTGAGGCCGCGCGCCTGCGCCTCGCGGATCACGATGTATCCGATGTTCTGGTGCACCAGGTAGAGCGCGTACGAGATCGTGCCCAGA
The DNA here is from genome assembly GCA_038323185.1 of Phycisphaerales bacterium. GTDB lineage: Bacteria > Planctomycetota > Phycisphaerae > Phycisphaerales > UBA1924 > JBBASU01. Next base: position 512 of record JBBQGR010000084.1, read on the forward strand.
AAAATCAGTGGCGGCAGCTCCAGCGGCCCGACCCGCACCCGCGAGCAGAGCGCGACGATCGCCGTGAACGCCATGACCGCCAGCAAGTACGGCCACCCCGCGTGCGGCGCGTCCGTCACCTCGCGATAGAGGTGACGGAAGGCGACACAGCCAAGGCCGAGCGTGAGCAGCACGCCATGCCACCATCGGTCGCCGCGGCGCATGTCATAGAGCGTCATTCCGATCAGGAAGAGCGAGAACCAGTGCGTCTCGAATCCCCATAGATAGTCTCGCCCCGTGAGCGTACAGGCCGCTATGGCCGCGACCGGCGCGAGCGCCCAGCGACCCAGCCCCAGCGCGACGCACGCGAAGATCACGATGTAGAACGTGAGCTCGACCTCGAGCGTCCAATAGACACCATCGATCTGACCCACACCAAGGCTCACGGGGATCATCGTTAGGTTGAGGAGCGCATCGCGCAGCGTTACCTCTCGCAGCGCTAGCCCCATGAGCGAGACAACGCCATACGTCACAGCGCACGAGGCCCAGAAAGCCGGAAAGAGCCGCCCGAACCGCGACACCGCAAACGTGAGCGCACTTCGCGAGCGATCTATCGACATGAGAATGACGTACCCGCTGATGATCATGAACAGCGGCACACCCAGATACCCCCACGGAGCTAGAAGGGGAGCGGCCCCGAGTGCCCATAGAGCTCCTGGTATCGCGTGGTGTAGTGGTACACAAGGACCACGACCGCCACGACCGTCGCGACGCCGCGCAGGGCGTCGAGGGAGAGGATGCGGGAATGCGCGGCGCCCGTGGCGATAAGGTGGCAGCGTATCGCACTTCGCACCATCGATCAGAATGCCCCAGCCCGCCGCGGGTCTGCGGCGATATCGAAGGGTTGCCAGCCACGGCCCCTCGCTCGCATCTCGGCAACGGTGAGTTCAGTGTGCAACGCGCACCACGCCCGGCGGCGGATGCTGGCGGATGAAGCGTGCAAGGTGCAGCATGCGATCGTGCCGCGTGTGCGAAGTCCTGAAGCAGAGCGCGATTCGCCGCGAAGGCGTTCGGTCATCAAAGTCGCGAACCCGGACCAGCGGCGCCAGCCCCCTGGGGATGTCGCACGCCAGCGCAGGCAGCAGCGAGTATCCGCCCCCGGTCGCAACGAGATACTTGAGCGTTTCGAGGCTGGCCGTGACGACGCGTGGAGAAATGCCGCCGCGCTTGCCGCAGACCGCCACCGCCTGCTCGCGAAGGCAGTGACCCTCCTCGAGCAGAACCATGTCGCACGCCGAGAGCGCCGAAGGAACCAGCCGCGGTACCGAAATGATCTCACTCTCCCTCGCCGCGATGAGCCGGAAGGGCTCGTCAAAGAGGGACAGCCGCTCGATCTGCGCCTCGCGCACAGGGAGCGACAGGATCGCCGCGTCGAGCGTGCCATCGAGCAGCGCTGCGATCAAGCCCGCGGTCGGGCGCTCGGTGATGGTGAGTTCCGGTGCGCCCGCCTCGCGCCGGAGCGGCATGAGCAGATGAGGCATCAAGTATGGCCCGAGTGTCGGGATGATTCCAAGGCGGAGGTGGTCGCTCGAGGTGCGCGGCCCCGAGGCCTCCGCATCCAATCGGTCCGCCGCGGCCAGAACCTCGCGCAGCAGTGGGAGGAGCTGCTCCCCCTCGCGCGTGATCAGAAATCGCCGCGAGCCGCGCTCAAAGAGTGTGGCAGACAACGCACGCTCGGCGCGCTGGACCTGCGCGGAGAGTGTCGGCTGCGCCACCCCAAGCGCCGCCGCAGCCTTGCCAAAGTGGCGATGCTGCGCCACCATCGCGACGGCCTTGAGATCATGCATCGAGAGGTCGTGGACGCTCATCAGGTTTCCTGATCGAAGTGTTCGTGTCTATTGGTTGGACAGATCGTACACCCCACGATACAACTGGGTCCATAAGTGAGCCAACAAAGCTAAAGTGCCTAAACCGCCGTCCTGAAAATCGTCCAGACAGTCGTCCTTCTGCTCGCCCTGCCACTCGCGCCGATCATCGATCCACAGGAGCCCGACATGAACAACGGAAACCCGCACAATGGCCATCCCAGTCCCGCCAACCCTGGTCAAGGCTGCCCCATGCTGACCACCGCCAATGGCGCGCCCATCGGCGTGCAGCAGGCCCTGACCGCCGGCCCTCGCGGTCCCCTCCTCATGCAGGACGTTGCGCTCCTCGAGCAGATGCAGCACTTCAACCGCGAGCGCATCCCCGAGCGCGTCGTCCACGCCAAGGGCTCGGGCGCCTTCGGCACCTTCACCGCCACAAGCGACGTCACACGCCACACTCGCGCCGACTTCCTCCATCGCGTGGGCAAGAAGACCGAGATCTTCCTCCGCTTCTCCACCGTCGCCGGCGAGCGCGGCGCGGCCGACGCCGAGCGCGACGTCCGCGGCTTCGCGATCAAGTTCTACACGCAGGAAGGCAACTGGGACCTCGTCGGCAACAACACCCCCGTCTTCTTCGTCCGCGATCCCTACAAGTTCCAGAACTTCATCCACACCCAGAAGCGCAACCCCCAGACCAACCTCCGCGACATGGACATGCAGTGGGACTTCTGGTCTCTCTGCCCCGAGAGCCTCCACCAGGTCACGATCCTCTTCTCCGACCGCGGCATCCCAGCCTCATACCGCCACATGCACGGCTTCGGCAGCCACACATACTCGCTGATCAACGCCGCGGGCGAGCGCGTCTGGTGCAAGTTCCACTTCAAGACGCGTCAGGGCATCAAGAACATGACCGACGACGAGTCGGCCCGCCTCATCGGCTCCGACCGCGAGAGCCACCAGCGCGATCTCTTCGGCGCCATCGCCAAGGGCGACTTTCCGCGCTGGCGCGTCTGCATCCAGGTCATGACCGAGGCCCAGGCCCAGACCTTCCGCTGGAACCCCTTCGACCTCACCAAGGTCTGGCCGCAGGCCGAGTTCCCTCTCATCGAGATCGGCGAGCTCGAGCTCAACCGCAATCCCGAGAACTACCACGCCGATGTGGAGCAGGCCGCCTTCAAGCCATCAGCGCTCGTCCCCGGCATCGGCTCCTCGCCCGACAAGATGCTCCAGGCCCGCCTCATGTCCTACGCCGACACCCATCTCCACCGCCTGGGCGTCAACCACCACCAGATTCCCGTCAACAAGCCCCGCTGCCCCGTGATGAACTACATCCGCGACGGTGCACTGGCCGACGGCAGCTACGGCAGCGCACCAAACTACTGGCCCAACAGCATCGCCGCCGCCCCCAAGCCCAACCCCGCCTTCGCCGACCCAGCCTGGACGCTCGGCCAGACCATCGTCGACCGCTTCGATAGCACGCAGGACCACGACGACTACACCCAGGCCGGCAACCTCTACCGCATGTTCGACGATCCGCATCGCGACCGCCTGACGCGTCGCATCGCTGGCGGCCTCGGCCAAGCCCGCAAGGAAGTCCAGCTCCGCCAGCTCTGCCACTTCTACCGCGCCGACGAGGACTACGGCCGCCGAATCGCGGCGATCCTCAACATCGACGTCGCCGCCGCCATGGCCCAGGTCGCTACATGAGCCCACGCCGCCGCAGCCCGCTAAGCAAACATCTCGCAGCCAAATACCGCGATCATCTTCTACCCCCAGAAGATAGTTCTGGTTCTTCTGTGTAGCCCGGTCGTCCCGACCGCTTCTTGGCTCCCACTAAGGCAACACCAGTCTGATCGCCTCAACCCATCCGCTGGCGCACTCGCCGCACGCAGCGCGATGCCTCGAAGCCTCATGCCTCGATGCCTTCTTCAACCCTCGCCCCTTCCGCGCGCAATCTCCCCCTCAATCAAATCCACCGCCCGCGGCAAGTCCCACACACCATCAACCACGACATGCGCCCCCGCGCCCACCAGCCGCGCCCTCGCCCTCGCCGTGCACTCCGCTCGTTCCGCCGCGGAGAGCGCACCAAACGCTGCCGCATCGAGCCCCACGAGGTTCCCCGTCGCCGCGACACCAACCGTCCACGTGCCCGCGTTCACGCCCGCCTCGATGCCAACCGTCGTGTCGTCCACCGTCACCACCGCCCCGGGAGGATGCACGCCAAGCCGCCTCATGTTCTCAAAAATCATCCAAGGAAACGGCCGCCCCTTCGGATCGTCCGTCGCGCACTGCATCTCATCAACGCGCAGCCCCTTCGCCGCCGCGACCCTCAGCACGCGCTCCATGATCGGCCGCGTGTAGCCAGTGCTCGACCCGATCCCGATGCCACGCGCACGCAGCGCCGCCAGCGCCTCCACCGCGCCCTCGATCGGCTCGCTGAAGCGCTCGACGCTCGCCTCCTGGATGGGAAGGAACGTCGCATAGATCGCGTCGATGTCGCGCTCCTCGAACGCGCGCCCGTGCCGCGCCCTCCAAGCGCCCGCAACCTCCGGCATCGCACCGATCGCGGCGATGTGCTCGCGCTTGGCCTTCCCCATCGGCCCCCGCGCCTGCTCCAGCGTCACCGGCGCGCCATGCATCGCAAACGCCTCCGAGAACGCCGCAACCGGCGCACACGACCCGAAGTCCACGATCGTCCCCGCCCAGTCGAGCACCACAGCCCGGATCGGTGCCGCCGCCGGCGCCGGCGCGCGGCGAGCAGACCGAATCACTGTCGCACGCATCGTGCCGTCCGCAAGCGTCGTCAAAGCTGCTTCTCCCACATCTGCTCGGCGATCCCAAGCGCCATCGTCATGCCCGAGCCGCCCGTGGCCGTCACGACCGTCACACCCTCGGCGGGCGAAGCCGTGAACACGGGCTTGCCGCTGAGCTTGGCATACACCCCGTGCCACCTTCGCGTGATGCGCCAATCCGGCAGCTCAACGAACCGGCGCAGCTCCTCGATGATAAAGCGATCAATCTCCTCGCTGTCAAACGGAGAAATCGCCTCGTCATACTCGTGGCTGTCGCCGAGAATGAACTCGCCGCTCGCATGCTGCGAAGCCATCACATGGATGCCGTACCTGTCCAGCTCGGGCTGCTCGCGCGCGACGCGAGCCTTCACCGCCCGAAGGCTCTCGCACACCGCAAAGTTCTCATAGTGCCGCAGCGTCAGCCCGCCCGCCACCATCGGCCCCATCCGCATCCCTCCCGCCCGCGCCGCCGCCGCGAGCATCTGCAGCTTGCACTTGCGAATCCCCGCGCTCGCGTATGCCGCGGGAAAGAGCTGCTCCATGTCGGTCCCGCCGCACACATAGACCCGCGCCGCCTCAACAACGCCGCCATCGCCAAGGTGCACCGCTGGCATCTCAACCCGCGTCACCGGCGCACTCCACCGGAACTCAACACCCATCTTCTCCCCGAGCCAGCGCGCAAAGCCCGCAATCGCCCGGGGCGAATCAACACAGATCTCACTAGCGCTATACAAACCCGCGATCACCGCGTCTCGACGCGCCACCGGACTCCGCCGCACACACTCCGCGGCGTCCCACACCTCAACCTCATACCCAAGCCCCGGCGCCTTGCGCGCAAACTCGCGCAGCACCTCCGCCTCATCCTCCCGCGTCACAAGATGCACGCTCCCACTCGCCTCATGCCACAGGTCCGCCTCGCGGCACACATCCAGCCACATCGCGCGGCTCCGCATCGCAACCCCATGCCACTTCCCCGCCGGCTGCCCGATCGGCCACACCATCCCAAAGTTACGGATCGAAGCCCCCTGCGCATACGGACTGCGATCAAGCACAATCGTCCGCAGCCCGCGAAGCGCCGCCTGATACGCGTGCGACAGCCCCAGGATCCCCGCACCAACCACCGCCACGTCATACCGCCCTGTCACGCTCTGTCCAACCACGTTGCTCGCCTGCATCACGGACGCACGCTCCTTCATGTTGACTCCGCGTCAACAAGGCGTGACGCGACGTGACGATACGGCAAACCACCGCACGCCGACCCAACGCACCCCATCAACATTGTGCGAAGATTCGCATCTCAAGTCCAAGTGCAAAGCAAGTCCAAGTCCAAGTGCCACGACCATGCCCGAGCTCTGGCGCGCTTGGTCGTGGTCCCCGTGCACGCTTTCCACCAAGCCCGCAAGCGAGCCACCCGCTTCTCCAAATGTGCGCTCTGCCTCCAACGTCTCGGCCGCAACGACTACATGAAGTCAGGCTCACGCCGCCTCATCCGAGCCGCACGCATGCCCCTCCACCGCATCACCGCGAGTGATCCCTGGTAAGACATCCGCCCGCACTGAGCGCAGCCCCTCACCCGCCCCCTCCCCCTCACCCCACAAGCTGCCTCACCCGCTCGGCACTCTTCAGTCCATGCCCCGTGATCGCCACGACCACCTCTCCATCCGCAGCGTCCTCCTCGCGCAGCCGCGCCACCGCCGCAATCGCGCTCGCGCACGTCGGCTCAATAAACAGCCCTCGCGCCACCGCCCACCTCAGCGCCGCGACAACCTCCTCTTCCCCAACCGCCACAGCGCATCCATCACTCGCGCGAATCGCCGCCAGGCACTGCGCCCCGCGCACTGGATTCGCAATCGCGATCCCCTCCGCCACCGTGGCCGTCGCGTTGAACGGCTCGCACGCCCCGCTCCCCTTCTCCATCGCCACAACCAGCGGCATGCAAGCCCGGCTCTGCACCGCAATCAGCCGCGGCACACGATCAATCACCCCCGCTCGGCGCAGCTCCTCAAACCCAATCGCACACCCAAGCAAAAGCGTCCCATTCCCCGTCGGCACCACCACCGCGCCCGGCGACCTCCACCCAAGCTGCTCGCACACCTCAAATGCGAACGTCTTCGTCCCGTGAAAGAAGAACGGGTTCCATGAGTGGCTCGCGTAGTAGCTCCCCTGCGCCGCTTCCCACACCGCGCGGCTAGTATCCGCCCGGGTCCCCGGCACACGCACCAGCCGCGCACCACTCACCTCCACCTGGATCAGCTTCCCCGGCGACGCCCACTCAGGCACATAGATGTCGCACGCAATCCCAGGCTCCGCCGCCGACGCGTACATCGCAAACGCCGCCCCGGCGTTCCCGCTCGAGTCCTCAACAATGTGCCGCACCCCGATCCGCGCACAGTGCGACACCACAACCGCCGCGCCCCGATCCTTGTAAGAGCCACTCGCAAACCGCGTGTCCATCTTCAGCAGCACACGCCGACCATGAACCTCCCGCTCAATCAGCGGCGTCACAGTCTCGCCAAGCGACACCACCTCCCCAACCAGCGGCAACGCTTCCCGATACCGCCACATCGTCATCGCACGCGCCGCAATCGCCTCCAGCGGAAACCTGCTCGCCCACTCAAGGTCCAGCAAGCCCCCAGTCACCGGACTTCGCCAGATCGGCATCTCCAGCGGAAACCGCTCCCCAGAATCACAGCAAACCAAAGCACCACTCACATCAAACTCCAGTTCCCCGTCTCCTGAGTTGTCTTCTTCCCTTCTTCCCAGCTTGCCTGCATCCCTCCCCCCTCCCTACCTGCCTCCCTGCCTCGCTGCTTCCCTGCCTCTCTCTCAAACCCCCGCAACCACATCAATCTCCACCTGATACCCATAGTGCAGCGGCCCCGTCGGCACCACCGTCCGCGCCGGCATCAAAATCTCACTCCCCAGGCCCCCGACCCCAGCCGCGGCGAACACCTCCGAATACACCCGGTTCACCTCGCCCCATAGCGACACGTCCGACACATAGACCGTGCACCGCAGCACACGCTTCAGATCACTCCCCGCAGCCTTCAAGATCGCCTCCACATTCGCCAGCACCCGCCGCGTCTGCTCCCCAACCGGCCCCGGCGACTGCCCCGCCCCAATCGGCCCGCGCGCCGGATCAATCGGCAACTGCCCCGCCACATACACCAACCCCCCATGCACAATCGCCTGCGAGTACCCCCCCAGAGGCCGCGGCGCCAACTCCGTAACGATCGCAATTCTGTCCATCCACCCAGCCTACCCACCCAAGCCCCCAAGCGCAGCCCACGACCCATGCTTGCCCTTCACGCTCCGCCCTTTCGCCCCCCAGTGCCCCGTCCCCAATCCTCAGTCTGTTCCCC
>JBBQGR010000085.1:0-8427 GCA_038323185.1 Phycisphaerales bacterium
GGTGACGCAGACGAGGCCGCCCAGGGGGAAGGTGGCGTCGACGGAGCGGAGGTTGTTCTCTCTGGCGCCCTTGATGATGATGGCGTTCTTGGTATCGAGCTTGCGGCGCTTCTTGGGGATCTCGATGGCGCGCCGGCCGGAGAGGTAGTCGCCGGTGAGGGACTCGGGGTTGGCGATGATCTCCTCGACGGAGCCTTGCGCGACGATGCGGCCGCCGTGTACGCCCGGGCCGGGACCCACATCGATCACGTGGTCTGCGGCACGGATCATGTCCTCATCGTGCTCGACGACGAGGACAGAGTTGCCGATGTCGGTCAGGTGGCGAAGGGTTGAGATGAGGCGGTCGTTGTCGCGCTGGTGGAGGCCGATGGTGGGTTCGTCCAGCACGTAGCAGGCACCGACGAGGCCGGAGCCGACCTGCGACGCGAGGCGAATGCGCTGGGCCTCGCCACCGGAGAGGGTGGCGGTGCGCCGGTCGAGGGAGAGGTACTCAAGGCCCACGCCCGCAAGGAAGCGGAGGCGATTGTTGATCTCCTTGAGGATCGGCTCGGCGATGATGCGCTGCTCGCTGGAGAGGATGAGTCCTTCGGCGAAGGCGGCGGCGTCGGGGATGGTGGCGCGCGAGATCTCGGCGATGTTGAGCACGGAGCCGTCGCGCGTGGGGCGGCCGATGATGGAGTCGCTGCCAGCCTTCTTCATGTCGGCCTTGTGCGTGCTGGTCAGGAGAACGTGCAGGGCCTCGACGCGCAGGCGATCGCCGCAGCAGACGGCGCAGGCGCGGTCGGTGATGAAGCCGCCGAGCCACTCTTTGACCGAGGTGTTCTCGGTGGACTTCCACCAAGAGGTGAGCTCGGGGATGATGCCAGGCCATTTAGAGCCGCGAGCCTTGGCTTGCTCGGGGGTCGCGCCGTGAAGGATCAGGCGGCGTTCGTCGAGGGAGAAGGAGCTGAAGGGGGCCTCGTAGTCGATCTTATAGACGCGGCAGAACTTCCTGAGGCTCTTGCCGAACCAGGCTCGCACGGCCATGTTCTTCGCGTACGCGTGGATCGCGCCACCGTGGAGGCTCTTGGCCTCGTCGGGCACCACCAGCTTTTCGTCGAGCTCCAGCAGGGTTCCCAGGCCCGAGCAGGCAGCGCACGCGCCGTGGGGAGAGTTGAAGGAGAAGAGGCGTGGCTCGAGTTCTTCGAGCGCGACCTCGGGATGGTCGGGATCGGCGAACTTGGTGGAGTAGGGTGTGTCGGCCCACGTGGCTGGCGACTTGGATCCGGCCTCGGGCGAGACTTCGAGCGAGATGACGACGATGCCCTGCGCGAGGCGGATGGCGGCCTCGACGGACTCGGCGAGGCGCTGGCGCGAGTCGAGGCCTTCCAAGGAGATGCGGTCGATGACGGCCTCGATCGAGTGCTTCTCGTAGCGTCCGAGCTTGAGGGGGTTCTCGCCCGTCTCCTTCAGGACATCGCGGAGGTCCTTGATCTCGCCGTTGACGCGGGCGCGGTTCCAGCCCTGCTGGGAGAGGTCCTCGAGGACATCGCGGTGGAAGCCCTTCTTGCCTCGAACGACGGGGGCCAGGACCATGAGGCGCTTGCCGAGGGCGCGGTCCATGACGGCGTCGATGATCTGGGTGCTGGTGGTGGCGGAGATGGGGGTGCCGGAGCGTTCGAGGATCGCGCCGTCCTTCTTCACCTTGGTTGGTGCCCAGGAATAGGGCCTGCCGCAGCGTGCGAAGAGCAGGCGCAGGTAGTCGTAGATCTCGGTGGTGGTGGCGACGGTGGAGCGGGGGTTGCTGCCGCTGCTGCGCTGCTCGATGGCGATGGTGGGCGGGATGCCCTCGATCTCGTCGACATCGGGCTTTTTGAGCTGGTCGAGGAATTGGCGGGCGTACGCGGAGAGGCTCTCCATGTACTTGCGCTGGCCCTCGGCGAAGATGGTGTCGAAGGCGAGGCTGCTCTTGCCGGATCCGGAGAGGCCGGTGATGACGACGAGCTGGTCGCGCGGGATGGCGACGTCGATGTTTTTGAGGTTGTGCTCGCGGGCGCCGCGAACGCGGATGAAGCGGTTGTCGCGCGGCGCGCGGGCGGCGGCCTTCGTGGATGAGCGGCGCTGGGCGGGCTGGCGGACGGCCTCAACGATGACGGGTGATGAGAGGCTGGAAGGGGGGACCTGCACTTGGATGCTCCGTGGGAGGAGACTCTAGGCATGGGCGGGTTTTGTTCGACCCGAAATCAGGGGGTGAAATCTGGGGCATGCTGGGGCATGTCGAGGCACGTCTGGGCATGCTGGGCAAAGCTGGGGTGGCGTGGAGGTGAAGTGGAGGTGAAGTGGGGGTGGCGTTCTCGTTCTTGGCCGCGATAAACCCCCTTCAGAAGGAGATGCCAAACGTCTGGTATTCTTAATGTAATTCTTTCCTTCTTCGCGTCCACACATGTGTGGAACTCGGTAGTCTAATGGCCTCAAACGGAGGTACACACAATGGATACTCGGGCTGTTGGTGGGGGCTTGGCTGCCCTGGTGGTTGTTGGGTTCATTGGATTGAAGGTTTACAGCCGCCATGAGCGCAGTGAGGCCCGGCGCGAGGCTCGCGAAGCGCGCGAAGAACGGGAGCAGGGCTACCCGGGCCGCGAGGATCCGGCGCTCGCGGCGGAGGCCGAGTTTCTCGGGTATGCGCACGCACTTGTGGACCATGCGCCCGAGCAGCAGATCGTGGGGAAGTATCTGCGTGAGGCGATCGACCGGCACCACGCCGCGGCGTTCAACTCGTGTGGGATGAACTCGCTGAAGTATCGTGACGCGATCATGGCGGCGGTGATTGATCAGTGCAAACGCGAGTCGCGGCAGGATGCGCTGAAGGTGGCGGAGAACCTTCGCCTCTTTTCTGGCATGATGGGTGCGGAGTGGTGGAACCTGAAGAAGCGCGGGTGAGTTCGCGAGGCCGCGGGCTTGCGACGCGCCGAGAACTCGGCGCGTGTGAGTCTGCGCGTACCGGAAGCTATTTCGGCTTGGCAGGCGTGCCCGGCATGACGGGCATGACGGGCGTGACGGGCGTGACGGGCACCGTCGAAGATGTTGCGCCCGGTGCGAGGGCTGGGTTGGTCACGATCGAAGCGGGTGGCATTGGTGAGGTGGCCGATGCCGCGGCGTTCTGGCGCGTGGCGCGGCTCCTGGCCATCCAGAGCATGCCAAGGATCGCGAAGCCGATCGCGACGCCTGTGAGATAGATGCCGAGGCGGTCGCGGAAACGCGAGCCAGTGCCGATGGGTGTGGCGGTGGCTTTGCGAGCGCGTGGGGCTTTGGTGGACATGGTGGGAGCGTACGGCGTGCGATTTCGGTGAGGGTTTGACCGCGTCTGCTATCGCTTCTTGCCGCGCTTGCCCGCGCGAGTGCCGGGTGCGCCTGGCGCGGGCTTGGCATCGTCGGACTTGCCTTTTCCGCCGCGGCGTTTGGAGCCGTCGAAGTCGCTGCGCCGGGCGCGAAGCGGCAGGCCAGCCTTTTCTAGCTCGGTCCTGCGCTGGCGGAGCTTCTGGGTTTGATCGCGGAGGGCCGCGGCCTTCTCGAACTGAAGTTGGTCGGCCGCGCCGAGCATTTCTGATTCCATTGTCTGGATCAGGTCGTCGATTGCGAACTCTGGCTCGGCGGTCGCGACGGCGTCGCGTGCCTGCTTGCGGGCCATGAGCTCGGTTTCCATGCCGCGGCGGACGGGCTTCTGGATGGTCGTGGGGATGATGCCGTGCTTCTCGTTGTACGCGCGCTGCTTGATGCGTCTGCGGTCGGTCTCATCGAGCGCGGCCTTCATGGCGGGCGTCATCTCGTCGGCGTACATCACGACGTGGCCGTTGACGTTTCGTGCCGCGCGGCCCATGAGCTGCACGAGGCTTGTGGGGCTGCGAAGGAAGCCCTCCTTGTCAGCATCGAGGATGGCGACGAGCGAGACCTCGGGCAGGTCGAGCCCCTCGCGCAGCAGGTTGACGCCGACGAGCACGTCGAAGTTGCCAAGTCGCAGGTCAGTCAGGATCTCGATGCGGTCCAAAGTCTCGATGTCGCTGTGCAGGTAGCGGACGCGCAGGCCCTTCTCGGCGAGATAGTTGGTGAGGTCCTCGCAGAGTCGCTTGGTGAGGGCCGTAACGAGGACGCGCTCGCCGCTGGCGACGCGGGCCTCGCACTGCGCGAGCAGGTCGGGCACCTGGCCCTTGGTGGGCTTGACCTCGACCTCGGGATCGAGGAGGCCGGTGGGACGGATGACCTGTTCTGCGATGACTCCGCCGCACTTTTCGAGTTCCCATGGCGCGGGGGTTGCGGAGACGTACATCAGGCGCGGCACGACGCTCTCGAACTCTTCGAATCGCAGCGGTCGATTGTCGAGCGCGCTGGGAAGGCGGAAGCCGTGCTCGACCAGAACGTCCTTGCGAGCGCGGTCGCCGTTGAACATCGCGCGGATCTGCGGCAGCGTGACGTGGCTCTCGTCGATGATCATGAGCCAGTCGCGGTAGTTGGGGCGGGGCCGCTTCTCGGCGAGTGGACGGTCCGTGTCGGTGGAGCGATAGCCGCGGAATGCTGGCGGGACCGGGGACTGGGGACTGGGCATCTGGGTCTGGAGGTCCGAAGCGGGAGTGAGGGATTCGGCGTTGGGCGCTGGCTCGCTGCGCTCGGTGCCAGTGACCAACCCCCAGTCCCCGATGCCTTGCCCCGTCGCGGCGGGGGCAAAGTCAAAGTAGTCCAGCAAAGTGTACGGGCGTTCGCCGGGGGCGCGGCCGTCCATGAACCTTGAATAGTTCTCGATGCCGGGGCAGGTGCCGGTCTCCTGCAACATCTCGAGATCGAACTTGGTGCGGCTTAGAAGGCGCTGGGCTTCGAGGAGGCGGCCCTTGCTGCGCAGCTCCATGACGCGTGCGTCGAGCTCGGCTTTGATGGCGTTGACCGCGGTCTGGAGCTGCTCCTCGGGCATGACGTAGTGGACGGCGGGGAAGAGGAAGAACTGGCGTTCCTCCGCGATGACCTCGCCCGATGTGGGATTCACGAGCTCGATGCGTTCGATCTCATCGCCGAAGAACTCGACTCGGATGGCGTACTTTTCGTACGCGGGCCAGACATCGAGGGCATCGCCTCGCACGCGGAACTGGCCGCGCTTCCACTCCATCTCGCTGCGCTGGTACTGCATGCCGGCGATGGCGAGCAGGAACTCGCGACGGTTGACGCGTCCGCCCTTGGTGATCGTGAGGACTCGCTCGCCATACGCCAGCGGCGAGCCGAGCCCGAAGATGCACGAGACGCTCGCGACGACGATGGTGTCGCGCCGGGACAGGATGTTGCTGGTGGCCTGGAGTCGGAGCTGGTCCAGATCATCGTTGCGTGAGCTGTCCTTCTCGATGTAGATGTCGCGCTGGGGGATGTAGGCCTCGGGCTGGTAGTAGTCGTAGTAGCTGACGAAGTAGTTGACGCTGTTCTTTGGGAAGAGATCGCGCATCTCCTCGAAGAGCTGTGCCGCGAGCGTCTTGTTGTGTGAGAGGATCAGCGTGGGCTTCTGGAGGCGCGCGATGACGTGCGCCATCGTGAAGGTCTTGCCGGTTCCCGTTGCGCCAAGCAGGCAGACGTGGGGCGATCCGGCCAGCAGATCACGCGACAACTGCTCGATGGCCTGGGGCTGATCGCCCGTTGGCTTGAACGGGCTCACCACTTCGAACGGACGTGCGTGGGAGGATGCGGCGGACATGCCGGAGCGTAGATGGGCCGCGGCTGTCCATTCTGGTAGTCATGACCCGTGGAGGATTCGCGAGCGGCGCTCCGTCGGCAAGACCGACGAGTGCTAGTTGCGGGCCGATGCTTGAAACGGGGTGTTGCGCGTTGCTACCAGCCAGCCTTGACAGCGGCGAGAGAGGCCGCGGCGAGCGCGAGCCACATCAGGAGCGCTTGCAGCAGCGCCCGCCAGCCGACGGACTTGATGGCGGTGACTGAGAGTCCTGCACCGATCAGGAAGAGGGCCAGCTGGAAGCCCATCGCGGCGATGGCGCGAATCTGTGTGGAAGCCTGTGCGATGGCGGGGACGAAAGTTGCGAGCAGGCTCGCGAGCAGGAAGAGGATGATGAGCCAGGGGATGGGCGGGCGCGTGGGCTTGGCCTCTGTGCCGGGCTCGGGGTGGCGGCTGACCCACCAGCCCGCGATGAGCGAGATCGGCACGAGCCAGAGGACGCGCGAGAGCTTGACGACGGTGGCGGTATCGGCGACGACCTTGCTTCCCGCGGCGTCGGTGGCGTAGGAGTTGGCAGCGCCCATGACACTCGAGACATCGTGGAGCGCGATGCCAGCCCACGCGCCAAACTGCGCATCGGTCAGGCCGAGCCAGTGGCCGATGGGCGGCAGCGCGTAGAGGCCCGCGGCGTTCAGGAGAAAGATCGAGGCCGTCGCGATTGCCATGCTGGCTGATGAGGCGCCGATGGCGGCGCCGGTGGCGACGATGGCCGAACCGCCGCAGACCGCGGTGCCCGCGCTGAGGAGGATGGTCTGCTCGCGCCCGGTTCGCAGAAGTCGCGCGAGCACGATTCCGAGCGCGAAGGTCGCGAGGACAGAGACCGTGGCGAAGAGCAGACCGTCGGTGGCGATGCGCAGCAGCGTTGGAAGCGGGATGAGAAGCCCGAGCGTCGCGACGCACCACTGGATGAGCTGGCGCGAGATGGCCTTGGACTGCTTGGCAAAGGCGGTGAGGCCAAGGAGCGCGAGCACGCAGCCGACGGTGAGCGCGATGGGCGCGCTGGACCATGGCGAGGCGCACGCGAGTGCCGCGGCGATGAAGAGGGCGGATTTCCAGGGAGGAACAGGCATGCGGGGAGGCAGGCAAGCAGGGGAAGAGGATCGGAGCCGACGGAGTTGGGCGCGATGTTTGTTGTCGCTACAGGCCCGCGATGGTGTTGAGGCTTGTGAGGCCGAGGGGTTCTTTGGTCCAGAAGGGTTCCGCGCTGGCGGTGCCGATCCGTGAGCCCCAGTAGGTCATGTATGCGAGCATGCGCTCGGGGAAGTCGGGGGTGACGAGCTTGCCAGCGGTGCTTGCCTTTGATTCGCCGGTTCCGAAGGGCGCGGCGGGCGCATCGTCCCACGGGCCGAACTGAGATCGGTACGCCCCGACGGAGGCGAGCTTGCGAGATTCGTAGCCGCTGGTATCGATGAGGAAGTGGGGTGGTGCGACGTGGCGCAGGTGCGAGATGTGGTAGTAGAAGAGCCAGGTGGGGTAGATCGGCGGGCCGATGGCGACGGCGCCGGGCGGCACGGGCATCTCGATCTTGGTGAGCTTTGCGTCAAAGCGAGCGTCCTCGGCGATGCGGGTCGCCGCGAGATGGTCGGGATGCGCGTCCTCCCAGTGCGGCAGGAAGATGACCCGCGCCTGATGAAGGCGGATGACGCCCGCGAGGGCACGACGCGTCGCGATGGAATGCTCGAGCGTTCGATTGGCGAGGTCGAGCAGCAGGCGCGAGACGCGCGGCGTGTTCGATAACGCGGTGACGCCTGGTTGCAGCGGCGCGAGCGCGGCCTCTGCTTCGATGAGGCGCGACGAGCGGTCGCCGCGCGGCGTGGGGCTGCCGTCGGTGAGGTCGCAGATCAGGATGCGGTGGCCCTGTTCCGCGAGCTTTGCGATGGTCGCACCCATGCCGATCTCGGCATCATCCGGGTGCGCGGCGACGACGAGGATGTTAACTGGGGCTTGCGGGCCGATGGGAGCGGGGTGCATCGTCACTCCATCTCGTCGACCACGAGGACCAGGCCAAGCAACTCTGATCCCTTGCCATCGGTGCCCGGAATCTCGATCTGGACGATCGAGATCTGCTTGGGCTGATCGATGGCGAAGAAGCCGCCCGCGCGGAAGGACTCCGAGTGCTCGTTGCGGAACTCGCGGAGGTCAAGGTCGAGCGTCTGGCCGACGGCCAGGCCGTCGATGCGGAGAGAGAACTGCTTGTTGATCCAGACGCGCGAGGGTCCGAAGGCGCGGGTGGAGGTGTTGGTGAGCAGGAGGCTCGTGACTCGCCGGAAGACCTGGATGTCCATTGACTTCGATTGGCGAGCGGCTTGGGGGAAGGCCGTGGCCCACTCGACGGGCGTTGGCTCGGAGCGGCAGCCGCCCAGGAGCATCACTGCGGCAATCGCCGCAAGGGAGAGTGCGGCGGGCAGGGAGCGAACTTTGGACGTGTAGATCATCGGTGCATCGTCCGCTGGATGACGCCGCGAGGCAAGTCGGTGCCGAGCGCGGGGTGTCGGAAGCCCGGAGGCGGGCGCTACCCTTGGCCGTGTCCACCGAAGTGCCCAACAACAACGCGACGGCACCAACCCCGGCGATTGCGCCGGGGGCGGAGGCGATCAACGTGCGCGCTGTCGCCGCAGCGATCGGCGCGGGGCGGTGGGACTGGCCGGGGGCGGGTCCGGGCGGGGTACTCCGACGCGGCGATGCGG
>JBBQGR010000086.1:0-8420 GCA_038323185.1 Phycisphaerales bacterium
GCAGGAGAGAAGGCCGGAAGGAAGCAGGAGAGGGCTTTGAAGAGGCAGCCGGGACGCCTGCCGCAGTGGGTTGAGTAGCAAGTGGAAGAAGGAGACGGAGAGGAAGCGGCCGCGCGATTAGCTGAGCGGCGGCGGGCCACCGGGGACGGCTGGCGGCGCGGCGAAGAGGTTGGCGATCTCTGGAATGTCCTTTGCTGGTGTCCAGGCGGCCATGCCCTGACGCCAGACGAGCGTCGTGGCTTGGATCTCGCCCGAGCGGACCTTGGAGGCAACCAGGCCCATCTCGAAGGGGCCGGTCTGCTGGCCGCTGACGGCGATGAAGAGTGGCGCTGCCTGCTGGAGCGGAGGCGGCGTTCCGGGGCCAGCCATGCCTGGGCCGCTGGCGGTGCCCTGCTGGGCCATCTGGCCCGCAAACATCTGGCCCATGCCGATGCCCATGAAGGTGCCGACAGCGCCGGGATTCTTCGCGGCGTCGCGGATGGCCTCGGCGGTCTGGAACTTGGTGTAGGCGTTGAGGTCGCCGATGACGCCCATGCTGGTGCGCTTGTCGAGTGCGGCCTCGACCTCGGGCGGGAGGCTGACGTTCTCGACGAGCATGGTCGAGAGCTCGATGCCGAGCTTGTCGAACTCGGGCTGCATGACCTTGACGATCTTGCCGCCGAGCTCGCTGTAGTTGCCCGCAAGGTCGAGCATCGGGATCTTGGCCTCGCCGAGCGCCTCGGCGAGGTTGGAGACGATGAGGTTGCGCAGCTGGCCGGTCACTTCTTCGGTGGTGAAGCGGCTGTCGGTGCCGACGACGTTCTTGGTGAACGTGCCGGGGTCATTGACCTTGATGGCGTAGGTGCCGAAGGCGCGCAGGCGCACGGGTCCAAACTCCGGATCGCGGAGCATGACGGGGTTCATCGTGCCCCACTTGAGATTCGTGAAGAAGCGGGTCGAGACGAAGTAGATCTCGGCCTTGAAGGGGCTCTCAAAGCCGTACTTCCAGCCCAGGAGCGTCGAGAGGATGGGGAGGTTGCGCGTGTCGAGCGTGTGGGTGCCGGGGGGGAGGACGTCGGCCAGCGCTCCCTCACGCACGAAGACGGCGACCTGGCCCTCGCGCACGATGCACTTGGCGCCGTTCTTGATCTCGTTCTGGAACCGCTCGAAGCGGAAGCAGAGCGTGTTGTTGCTGTCGTCGAGGAACTCGACGATGTCGATCAGCTCTTTCTTCAGGCGGTCCCAGATGCTCATTCGAATCTCCCTGCGGAATGTGGGCCTTGCCCGTGCTCGCGGACGGCGCGCGGTGCGATCGCGACCACCCGGGCACCTTCATCGGAGAGAGTGTAAGGGAGTTTCGGTTGGGATGAGTGGCGGGGTGCAACCGCCGCTGGGATGAACTGGTAGGCTCTGACATGAGCCGTGCGAGGATCTGCTGGAGGTGTGGAACGGACTTTGCGCGCGCTGCGCCACGGGCTGAGGCGCGGTATGGCCTGCTCGTCAGCGACTGTCCGGGATGCGCGAGCGTGTATCCGGCGTCAGCAATGGCCAGACCGGCGACTGGGTTCTGGGCGGCGATGTCGCTGGCGGCGAGGCTGTTTGCGGTCGGGCTTGCAGCGGCCATCATCGCAGTGGGAACGACCATCCATGACCAGGAACTAAACTCATTCTCGCTGAACGGTCGCGCGTTCCTGAGCGGTTCGGCGTACCCGTTCTTGCGGAGCAATTTCAACGCGTATGTTGCGGCGGCTGGGCGCGAGCCGTCGTTCGCGATTGTGGGTCCGGTGATGCGGGTGCTGGCCGCGATGCTGGCGCTGGGGGTGTGCCTGAGCATCCGGGGTTCGTTCCTCCGGTCGATCGCGATGCTGCTGGCGGTGACGATCGGTCTGGAGTGGATCGGTGCGGCTCTGGTCGGGCCTGATACTTTGGGCCCGCGGACGGCGCTATGGCCCATGGCTCGGGGCGGGACCGCGTTGGCGATCGTGATGACGTTTGTTCTGGCGCTGCCGGGGGCGATACTGGCGGGACAGAGCCGCGCGATGCACGCGCGGGCCGCGAGCCTCCGGCTGGCGCGGGCGGTCGCACGGGCAAGAAGACGCCGGAGGAACGCATGACTGTCATGCACCCACAGGAGAAGCCGAGCGGAACGGACGCAACCACAAAGGCCGACGCGGGGAGGAGGGGCATGATGCCGCCATCGCTGCCGGACGCGATCAAGGCGGGTAGTGAGGCGGGCGGGGGTGCTGCTGCGCTATCGCCGGGAACGGCGGCGCTGCCCGAGGTGATGATCGGGGTCGTTCAGGGCGACCGCGCGTGCCATGCCTGTGCTTTCAACCTCCGCGGCCAGCCGATCGTGCGGGAGCGCCACTATGGCATGGTGATGCTGCGCTGTCCTGAGTGCGGTACGGTTGGCCCGATCACCGAGTATCCGGTCGCGAGCGGGGCCGCGAGACGAGTTGGCTACATCCTCTCGATGTTCTGGCTCGCACTGGTGTTGCTCATCTGTCTGATCGTCGGCATCTGGGCTGCGGGCGCGGCACAACTCGGGAAGAAAGCCGCTCTTGATCCTGTGGCCATCACCATCTCCGAGAAGTTCATCGAGTATGCCAAGGCCGACGCAGCGAAGCAGGCGCAGGCCGGTGTCGCCGCGACCAACACGTGGTCAACCTGGGTCGCGAGCCAGGCCGCTTCGTCGATGGGGTGGATCGATGGTGCGTGGTGGGCAACGCAGACCAACGCGGCGTGGCTCAGCGAGGCAAGGGCGATGCACCGACCGTTCTCTCGCAAGCTCTTGCCAATGTGGTTCCGGGCCTCGGTGCTGCTGCTGCCGGCGGGGATGATTCTGGCGTGCCTCTTCCCTCATCTTCGGCGGCCGGCGCTGATTCTCGTGGCTTTGGGCGTGCTGCCCGTTGGCGCGATCTTCCTCTGGCTGTTGGGAACGAGATCCAGCTCTTGGGGCGGCATGGGGACTTGGGGCCAGGTTTCCATCGAACTGGCTTCGAACGTGGTCGGATTTCGCGCGACTGCGATCCAGCTCGCGATGCTGCTGCCCTCACTGACCTTGGGCGTGTGCATCGGTCGGCCGGTGGCGCGGCTGCTGATCATCTGGCTCTTGCCGCCGCGGCTGCGTCTCGCGTATTCGTTCCTTTGGCTCGCCGACGGCAAGCCGCTGCCAAAGCCGAGGTGAGCTTTGTTCCGTTGGAATGCGCGGCGAGCCGTGCACCAAGCAACGAGCCGAAGCGGAAAAACGAGCGACTGGTTCATCATCGGCGCACATCCGCGTGATCGCCCCACTACTCTCGCGGGTGCTGGCGGTTGCTGGCTGGACTTCGCTCACTTCCCGAGCGCGCGTGTTGCCCGAACCAATGACCGCACCCGTCCCCAGAGCTCTTGATCCATCCTCCGAGCCGCGCGGAGCGGTCGATCCATACGCGGCCCTTCGCTCGCCCAATTATCGGCGCTTTGCGGTTGGCTTCCTCTTCTCATCCGCCGGGCTTCAGATGCTCGCGACGGCGGTGGGCTGGGAGATCTACGAGCGCAGCCAAGATCCGATGGCGCTGGGGTGGGTGGGATTGGCGCGGGCGCTGCCGGTGATTCTGTTCGCGTTGCCAGCGGGGCAGGTGATCGACCGATTCGATCGGCGGTGGGTGCTGGTCCTGACGCAAATCGCGATGGGGCTGGGAGCCGCGGCCCTCGCGGTCGCCTCGCACCGTGGGGACGCGCCGCTGCTGCTGATGTACGGTCTGCTGGCGCTGATGGGATGCGCCCGAGCGTTCAACGGACCGTCGAGAGCAACGCTGCTACCACTGATCGTGGCGCCGGGGGCGTTCGCGAACGCGGTGGCGTGGAACAGCAGCGTCTTCCATCTCTCGGCCGTGCTTGGGCCGATCGTGGCGGGCGTAATGCTGTCGAGGTTTGGCAGCGCCTGGGAGGTGTACGCGATCACCGCGACGTTCTGCTTTCTCTTTGCCATCACGGCGATGGGTCTACGGCCTCGTGAGGCACAGCGCGCCAGCGGGCCGATCTCGCTCTCGTCGCTCTTTGCTGGGGCGGGTTTCATCTGGCGAGAGAAGCCGATCCTGGGTGCGCTCACGCTCGATCTCTTCGCGGTGCTGCTGGGGGGCGCGACGGCGTTGCTCCCGATCTATGCGAAGGACATCCTGAAGGTCGGGCCCGAGGGCCTGGGGTTGCTTCGTGCGGCCCCCTTCATCGGCGCGTTCCTCATGTCGCTCATCCTGACGCGGCTGCCGCCGTTTCGCCGCAGTGGGCGTGTGCTGCTGTGGTCTGTGGCTGGCTTTGGCGTGAGCATCGTCGTCTTCGGATTCTCGACGATCTTCTGGCTCTCGCTGGTGGCGCTGTTCATGTCGGGCGTGCTGGACACAGTCTCGGTGGTCATCCGGCATGTGCTGGTGCAACTCCGGACGCCCAACGAGCTTCGTGGACGCGTCTCGTCGGTCAACTCGGTCTTCATCGAGTCGAGCAACGAGCTCGGAGCCTTCGAGTCCGGCCTCGTGGCGGCGTACTTCGGCGTGGTCTTCAGCGTGGTGTCGGGAGGCATCGGCACGGTGCTCGTCGTCGGAGCGGTGGCGCTCAGTCTGCCGCAGCTCAGGAAGCTCGGCGAACTGCACGATCGCGATCTTGAGGATCCCGACGGCGCTCGATCTCCATCCCACACCCCACACACCCCAAACGCTCCACTCGGTCGGTCATCGCCTCCGGCTCCCGATTAGGAGCCTGCCTCCGACGCGGATGCGGCGAACGCCGCCGAGCAGAGCCTCATCGCGTCTGGCCAGACCCCCGCACGATCCAGCGCTGCGCCGTGAGTTCCTCGAGCCCCATCGGGCCATAGGCGTGCAGTCGCTGCGTTGAGATCCCGATCTCCGCGCCGAGCCCGAGCTGGAAGCCGTCGTTGAATCGCGTGCTCGCGTTGACGAGCACGCACGAAGATCGGACGCGACCAGTGAACCACGCCGCGGAACGCTCGTCGGCGGTGATGATTGCCTCGGTGTGCCCGCTGCCATAGCGATCAATGTGCGCGACGGCCTCGTCCATCCCGTCCACGATCCGCATCGCGACCGTGAGTGAGAGGAACTCGCGCCCGAAGTCCTCGGGCGCTGCGGCATGCGCGGCTGGCGCGAGCGAGACAACCTCCGCATCGCCCAGTACCCGCACGCCCGCGCCCACATACGCCCCCACCATCGCGGGCACAAAGCTGGGTGCGATGTCGCGGTGAACAAGCACACACTCAGTCGCGTTGCACGCGGCCGGTGCGGATATTTTGCCCGTGGCACAAATCCGGGTGGCCATCTCAAGGTTCGCGCTGGCATCCACGAAGACATGGCAAACGCCCCGGTCGTGCGCGATCACGGGCACGCGGCTGTGCGCTCGCACCGCCCGGACCAGCTCGACCTCGCCGCGCGCGATCACGAGATTGATCGACGCCTCCTCAAGCGTGAGAGCCAGCGACTCTTCGCGCGAGGCGCGATGCAGAACCTGACACACCTCTGTCGGCATGCCACACCCCTTGAGCACGGCCTCGATGAACTTTCCAAGCGTGCCGTTGGTCTCCGCGGCCTCGTTGCCGCCGCTCAGCACGCAGGCGTTGCCGCTCTTGAAGCAGATCGCGAAGGCTTCGAGCGTGATCAGAGGCCACCCTTCATAGATCATCATAATCGCGCCGAGCGGGGTGCGCTCGCGCCGTGCCATCAACCCGTTGGGGAGCGGTCGCTCGAGCGTGACGACGCCCACCGGATCCGGGAGCGCAGCAAGCGCGCGAAGCCGCGCGGTAGTCTGCGCGATCGCCTCCTTGCCAAGGCGTAGCCGAGCAAGCGTTCTCTCGTCGTGCCCCGACTTGGCCGCGTCCGCGACATCCTTGTTGTTCATCATCAGGATGATCGGGATCGCGGCCTCGACCGAGTCCGCAAGTCCGAGCAGCACGGCGTTCTTGCGTTCCGTCGGAATGATGGCACTCAGCAGCGAGGCCTCCCTTGCTCTCCTCGCGACGACGCCGATCTCAAGCCCGGATGAACTCACGCTGCATCTCCCTTGGCCCTGAGTGTAGAGAATCGCTTCATGCCGCAGCCGCTGGCTTCAGCGCCGCGGCGGATCTTGATTGTGCGTACAGAATCACGCTAGCGCCAGCAATCGCGAGCGCGCCAAAGACCCACTGCCCGGGCGTCAGGATCTCGCCGAAGATCAGCATGGACGCGATCGAGACCGTCACCGGCTGCAACTGCACCACGCTCGCCGAGACGGCGAGACCAAGCCTCGCGATGCTGAAGAAGTAGAACGTGTGGCCAAGCCCGATCCCAACGAGCGACGAGATCGCCAGCAGCCACAACTTCCAACCCGGGAGATCAAGGGCCGACAGTCCACCATCCCATGCGTTGGTCGCGAGGTTTCGCCCGAGCATCATCATCAGCAAGACCAGCACCGCGCCGGTGTACTGGCTGACGGCGGCGAACGCCACGATCGGGTTCATGCCCATCATCCACTTGCGGACCGACAGCGCGTACGCCGCGTAGAGCAGACCCGATAAGATCGCGAGTGCGACGCCGAACCCGGTCCCGCCGCCAAGCCCGCCCGGACGCTGCACCACGGTCGCGAGCGTGCCAACCACCACCATCGACAGCCCGATCAAGAACAAGGGCGTGCGGATCACGCGCCGCTCGGCCGCGAACAGAAAGGCAGCGCCGAACGCAACAAATACAATCTGAAGCCGCAGGCTGAAGGTCATCAGCCCCGGCTCAATGTAGTACGGCGCAAGTCCGAAGCAGATCTGGCCACCCGCGTTGAAGAGGCTCGGCACGAGCGCCGCACGCCAGAGCCCCGCTGGCACGCTTCCGCGCGACATCGCCCACGCGAGAAATGGTGCCCACATCAACGCCGAGAGCGCATACCGCCAACCGTTCGCCGTCCAGGCGTCGATGTCCTTCGTGAAGAACCGCAAAAAAAGCGGGATGCTCGTCCAGCCCAGCAGCGTCAGCACGACCGCCGTGATACCCATCGCGAAGCCGGTGGACTGCGGCGACAATGCAGCGGCCGAAGGAGCGCGTGGCTCGCTCACTCAGCGGTGCTCGCCCGGCGGGCCCGGGCCGCGACCACGATCGCGACCAGCCCGCCAGCCCACGCGATGGCCTTGAGCGCAAAGAGGGTGGTAACGAGATACGTCGTGTCGTGGTCCGGGCTCTGCCGTTCACGAAAGAAGGACTTGCGAGCATCGCGCGTCGACGCAGTGTCGGCCGCGAGTGGCGATGAGTTCCAGGCCTCAAGGGCTGCCGGGTAGTTGCGCAACTGCTTCTGCCGCGCCATGGCGGGCATCATGAAGAGCAGGGCAAAGCCCATGCACGAGACAGCGCCAATCCCGAGCATGATGCGTCCGGTGCGCGAGGCACGCCAGATCCAAACGCCGGTTCCAATCAGAATCAGCACCAAGGCCGAAGCAGTGGGGATAATCAGGGCGGTGGTCGCGTTGGCCTCGGGTGGCGCGGAAGCAAACGCGTACAAGCCCCCCGCCACAAACAGAAACGCCGTACACCACAGCACGATCGCGCCGCGAGCCAGATACGACACAGGAACCTCCGGCGTCCGCGACGCGATTCACACCCGACACGACCTTGAACTTACGCAGAATCCCGACCGACAAGTGGAGCGGAAGAGACTCGAACTCTCAACCCCTAGCTTGCAAAGCTAGTGCTCTACCAATTGAGCTACCGCCCCGGCTGCTCCCCAAGGCCCAGTGTAGGGCGGCACAATCGCCCTTTCGCCAAGGAGTCGCCACCCGATCAGGAGTGTGTGTCAGATCACGCGTGCGTAAGGGCGCGTGGGTATGCTTCCGCGCTTCGTGTCGACACTTCCAACGCCGACCAAGGAAACACTCAATGTCGGATTGCTCCAAGGCCGTCCCGCTCGCACTGCCCGCTTCGGCCAGCGTCCTACGCCTCGTCGCGTACTCGCTCTTGCTCGTCGCCGGTGCTTCGCACGCAATCGCGCAGGATCAGGAACTCGCGACAACCTCGCTGATCCCCGCGGCCCAACCCGGCAAAGCGGCCGTTCTCGCCGCGAAGCCCGGTCCATCGGCCCGCGCCACAGTCCGCGCCCAGCACGCCTTCTCTGCGGATCTCGAGGATGTTGCCGGCGATGTCTCGATCTCTCGCTTCGCGGGCCAGGTCGGTCTCACGTTCCCAACCAGCGACAGCTCCCAGATCGGCGTCTCGCTCTTCTCTGAGACTTCGCTCTATGACTTCAGCGAAGACACCGCCTTCGCGCCCTCCCTCGGCGCACCCTGGGAGGACGTGCAGGAGCTGGGCCTTGGCGTCACGTTCCGCGACCGCATCAGCGACACGTGGTCCTACTTCGTCGGGGCGGGCATCGACGCGAACTACGAGTTCGGTGCCGACGTTGGCGAGTCGCTGACTTACGCGGGCTTGGGCGGCGCTCGC
>JBBQGR010000087.1:0-8389 GCA_038323185.1 Phycisphaerales bacterium
CACGCGGCGGGCCACCTCTTGGGCACGGTCGATCTGATCGTCGTATCCGATGCCGATCGTGAAGTCCTCGCGCCGGTTGGGCATCGCCGTGAAGTTGCGGATCGTGCTGACGTACACCGTCGCGTTCGGGAGCTGCGCGAGATTGCCGTCCAGCGTCATGAGCACGGTCGTGCGGATGTTCAGCTGCTTCACGTAGCCGGTGACGCCGCTGATCTCGACGAGGTCGCCGGTCTCGAACGGTCGCTGAACGCTGAGAAAGATGCTTGCCAGATAGTTCTCCGTGATCCCTCGGAACGCGATGCCCAGCGCCAGCCCCACAAGACCTGTTCCGCCCACGAGCGTCAGGGCCAGTTGCGTCAGCCCCGAGATGCGAAGCACGATGTACGCGCCGAGAAAGAGAACGATCACGCCAGTGCTCAAGGCCAGAAGGTCACGCAGCAGTTTGGCGCGAACACGCTCGCGGAGTATGGTCCGCACGCGCCGGGCCGCAAACCACGCGGCCACACCGAACAGCGCCAGGATGAAAACCCCGAACACCATCATCGGTATCGCCCGGGCAGTGTCTCGCCAAAGCCCTGACAGCCCGCTGAGCGCCACGCTGAAGTCCCAGACCGACGCTCGGGCAACTTCCATCTGGTTGGCCACGGCGGCCACACCTTGTGTGTTGCGCGCAAGATCGCCCGCCCACTTCTTCAGCTCTTCGGACTTCGCCGGACCGCCTAGAAAGACAACGCCATTCTCGACTCGCACGCGCGGGTCCGCAAACCAGCCGGTGGCGTCGAGCACGCTCTTGAGCCGGTCGCGGATCGCCCCATCGTGCGCGACTGGTTCGATGGCCAATGTCGTCGCGCCGGGGGTGATATCCGCCGCCGGGGCCGGGGCGGGTTGGGGCGGCGGAACGTCGCCGGGACCGGGCGCGCCCTGCCCTCTGGCAACCGCGGCAAGCCCCCACAGCGCATACCCAAGACACACGGCCCACACAACTCCACGGCGGCGGCGCGAAGGTCCGGGCATGATGCAATCTCCCAAAGGAACTCCCTGCGGATGAGCACAGGATGAATGTGACACTGGGGTACCGATAGACACGCCCCACAGCACTGCTGGTAACAGGACGCGAATGCGGATCCCAGACGGCGTTGGACGACTTTGACGCCAATGCTCAACTCAGAGGACTTTGTTGCGCGGGGATGACTTGCGTGCTGTCGGCTTTGATTTGGGATTGGATTTGGGCTTGTGCTTGGAGACCAATTTAGGGTCGGCTGAGGTCTTGCTCGACCGAGATGAACGTTGTGCACGGCTGAGGCGACCAGACTTGCTTCGCCGACACTCCGGCAAGCCGCTCCGGACCCACTCCGGGCCCGGGCCGGACAAGCATCGGCGATCTCCTTAGACCTGATCCGACACGGCGGCGCTTCCTGATCCGATTCATGCAGAGGTCCTTCCTTGAATGCTGGAGGTCCCGTGGACTCCATCTGATCATCGTAGGGGGGAGTGCAGGTTCCCCGAAAACGCCGCCGTGCGCTGACAACGCACGCACCGGGGTAGATTTTTGCGGTCTACAACCGGCTTCAGAATCTGGCAGCCGACGTGTCTCCTACTGTTTCTATTCGCAGCACGGCCGAAACTTGCAACGGGCTTCAGAGGGCCGGAATGACTGGTGCGGCGCTCTGCATATCGCGTAACATAACAGGCGAGGAACTCTTGAAGGGCGAGTGTATTCATGGCCAAACTGCTTAGTGCCTTGCAGTCCCTTCGGCCCAGTCTCTGGTTCGTGCCCGGTTCGCTGGTATTGGTGGCCGTGCTGTTGGCGATTGGGCTGATCGAAGCGGACGCACGCATCGACAATCGCGTTTTCGACACCTGGCCGCGACTCTTCGGCGCGGGCGCAGCGGGGGCAAGGGGGTTGCTCGTGGTCGTGGCGGGCTCGATGATCACCGTCGCTGGCGTGGTCTTCTCGATCACGCTTGTGGCGCTCTCGCTCGCCTCTAGCCAGTACACATCGCGTGTCCTTCACAACTTCATGGACGATCGCACCAACCAGACGGTGCTGGGCGTCTTCGTCGGCATCTTTGCCTACTGCCTCGTGGTGCTGCGGACAATCCGCGAGGGGTCCGACATCGAGTTCGTTCCATCGTTGGCGGTGCTCGGCGGGGTCGTGCTCGCATTCGTCGGGATCGGCTACTTCATCTACTTCATCCACCACATCGCGACGACGATCCAGGCATCGCACATCCTGGCGCGAATCGCTGCCGAAACGGTGGAACGTATCGACAATCTGTTCCCAGAGGGCGTGGGACAGGAGGAGGAGTACTACGCGGACCCAGACCCTTTGCACGCCGATCCGCGGCGGCGGTGGCACGCGGCCCCGGCCTCCCGAACCGGGTACATCCAGAACGTCGAGGCCGAGTCGCTTCTCGCCATCGCCCGGGATCAGAAGAGCGTCGTCCGCATGGAGCGCCGCATCGGCGACTTCATCATTAAGGGGATGCCTCTGGCCTCCATCCTGACGGCGGATGACTCCGGACCGCCCTCCCAAGAGGCCATTAATCGCCTCACCGCGGCCTACACCATTAAAACCCAGCGAACTACGGATCAGGACGCGGCCTACGGCATCCGCCAGATCGTCGATGTCGCGCTCAAGGCACTCTCGCCCGGAATCAACGACACCACAACTGCGGTGATGTCTCTGGACTACCTGACTGCGATCCTGGTCAGGCTCTGCGTCCGCGGAATCGAAACACCGTGCCGGCACGACGACGGTGAACTGCGGGTCATCACACGCGGAGCCACGTTCGTTAGCATGGTGGAACTGGCGTTTGAACAGATCCGCCAGAATGCGGGTGGTAATGTCGCCATACTTACGCGGCTGGTCGAAGCGCTGCACACGCTGGAGGGACAGACCCAGCGTCCGAATCGGCGCGCGGTTCTGATCCATCAGGCGCAGGCTCTGGAAGAAGTCATCCGGCGAACCATACCGGCCTCCCTGGACCGCGAGCCGATCGAGGCGCGAGTGAAGCGCCTGCTCGAGTCGCTCGAGGCAGATGAGTCTGCGATGGAAACGGCTAGGACTTCTCGCTGAGCTGCGGGCGTCGTTGCTTTGATGAGGTGTTGGGAGGGGGCTTCCGCGGCGCAGTGATTGGTCGGCATGCGGCGGACAGCCTCATGTATCAAGAATCCCCAATCGTGGATTTGCGGGCACGAGGCTTGCCGCATCTCGCTAGCATCGTCGGCGCGAGTTCGTTCAGGGACGAACACGTCTTCTCGAAAGGAAACGTTCCATGAAAATACGAAAGAGCCGAAAACTCCTTCGACCGGGGCTTCCGGGACTGACGGCGATCCCGGCGGCGGGGCGGCAAGTCGGCACGACACGACGTCCCGGCGAATCGCGTGGCGGCGCTGGGCGGCTCGGCCGCGCGATGCAGGAATCCCGATCCATCGAGAGTGCGATGGCTCCACCGAAGAAGATGGAGGACGCCAAGGCCCGCGCTGTGGCTCGATGGGAGAACGAGGGCGGCCGCTTAGAGAAGGCCACGGGGGTAGCCAGCTCGACCAAGAGAAGTCCGGCAACCAAGCCGGTCCCGAGTGCACCTGCTCAGCGAGCCAAGAACCCACTCAAAGCCAAGGGTGATTCGGCCCCGCCCGCGCGCAGCGCTAAGAAGGTGGTACTCGCCTCGCTACTCCTCGGACAGGATGGTCCAGAGCGTCGGAAGGCAGAGTCGAGAGTCAAAGGTTCCCAGATCAAGCGGGCTGGCCTAGAGAGCCGTCTGCTCGGCCATGTCTCTGCAAGCGGCAAGCGAGCGCAGGCCCGACGCGACTCGAAGAACTGATTCGTATCCCATCCCCCGTGCTGGCGCGGACGCGGCACTGTCGCGGTAGCGACGCGGCGAGTGGTAGTTTCGACCATTGTTCAATCCCAGGAGAACTTTAAATGCTCGTTATAGTCAACACGGACAACAACACGCAAGGGAGCTCGGAGCTCAGTGAACGCATTGAAAGTATGGTCGCGGCCTCTCTCGGCCGGTTCGCCGACCGGCTTACGCGAGTTGAGGTCTTCCTGAGCGATGAGAACGGCGCCAAGACTCACGGCGACGACAAGAAGTGTGTACTTGAAGCCCGGCCCGCGAATATGCAGGCCATCTCCGTCACCGATGCGGCGGCGACCTTCGATGAGGCCGTTGACGGCGCGGCCAAGAAGATGGAGCGGCACCTCGACCACACCTTCGGGCGGATACAGGACCGGCAAAGACAGAGTTGAACTTGGCGCCCGATGGGGTGTTGACTTGAGATTACACGGGCCAAGACCAACGGCGCGGCTCAGCCCTGAGGTTGATGGCCTGGACTCACTTACCTTCTTTGGGGTTTAATGTAGCACTTTCCATCCTCTCATCGACCGGTTGGAGCGCCATCGCCGGGAGTCAAACTCCGCACGCGTTACTCTCGGACTCGAACATTCTCCAGAAAGGCTTCATCGGTGTTCTGTCAGCCAGATCGATGATGGAGCGCCGGCGAGTTCAGAACTCGCGGGCGTTATTGTTTGAACCCATTGGTTACGACTTGAGGCGCGGCCGCCATGACGCTCGTAGATTTGACTACGAGATACCCGGGGGTTTGACTTCCACGCTGATCACGTGGATCGGCGCGGATCCGACATTCTGCGGCGTGTGGGGACCGAGCGGCGGCGACCACGCGGCCTCGCCTACCTCGCCGCTGCTACGAGTCGGGCGTGAATCGACAATGACCGCTCCAGTTTCATCGCGGCGTGCAAAGCCGCCTGTTGCGAGCAAGTAGTACACGGCTGGCCATCGGTGGGCATGCAACCTGACGGTATCTCACGGGACGATTCGAATCTCCAGTACTAGAACGATTGGATTGCCGAGCAAGATTCGATGATGCTCTGGCGCGGCGACGACGCCGTCCACATTCTCGGGCCATGATGGCATCGGTGAGGTCCTGGGTCAGTTTGAGAAGAGCAGGTCGCTCGCGCGAGCTTGCCACACGACGGTCGACGTGCTTTCTAGGGGATGATCAGGGCGTTGAGACCGCAGCAGCCTTCACCACTGCCTCGTTCGCGTCCCTGGGCTTGGACGAAGAGACTCGCGACTGGTGCTGCCTCACATTGGAGTTCGTGTGAGGCAAGCAGTGACAGCATCGAGGCTCCCTTCGTTTTCGTGACCTGCGGGCTAAACACACTTCGGTGCGAGGCAAGGAAACGGGAACAAGGCATGAAGGAAACAAAGCATCAAGGGATTGAGAAGAAGCAGGCCGCTGGCTCGGGCGAACCTTGTGTAATGTGGGAAAAGAAGTGCGTGTTCGTTACGGCGCGGGGGGGATGACGGGGGCGGCCTGCACGCCGATGCCGGTCAGCACCAGCCGCAACGCATCGCCCGCGCCGACCAAGCTCTCGCCAGCGATGACTCCCGCGCACACCGTGATGAGGAACCGCTCGGTCCACTTGGGGAAGAACTTCGCCAGGCTCAGCGCGAGGCAGCCGCCGATGAACATGGAGATGCTGTTGTTGGCGGGGATGACAAAGGCCAGGCCCAGAGCCGCTGCGCTGGGGATGAAAGCTTTGGCCTTGGGGAAGAGCTTCTCGCTTACCGGCAGGACGACGCCGACGATCGCGGCGATGAGCATCGCGGTTGTCGCGCCGTGCGGCAGGCTGTGGATGCCGTTCTTGAAGACCTCAGCGACGGCTTTCCACTGGGCCACCGCCAGCGCGGGCCACTCGGGAGTGAGGAGCATCTCCTTGGGGTTGGGGACGAGGATGAGGTAGAAGGCCCCGGCCACCGCCGCGCCCGCCACTGAGCCGATGATCTGGCCGACCACCTGCTTGCGGGCAATCGCGCCGAGCAGGTAGCCGCACTTGAGGTCGTGCATGAGGTCTGAGCACTGGCTGGCCGCGCCGGCGGTTACGCTGGCGGTCATCAGGTTGGCCGAGGGGCTGGCCGGGGCGATGCCCGCGAAGACCAGCTGCGTCACCTTACCCATCGCGCCGACAGGGTTGACGTTGGTCTCGCCCGAGACGCGCGTCGAGACCACCGCGAGCGCGAACGAGAGGAGCACCGCGATCGTCGCGGCCCACCACGCGATGCCGAAGAACCAGGTCTGCATGATGACCGCGAGGATCAGCGCGAGCGTGAGTGAGAAGAGGAACCAGTTTCGCGTCACCTCGCCGGTATCGACCTTCGAGGGATCCTCCTCTGCTTCGACCTTCGGGGCGGGGCGGAACGACCGCGCGATCGCCCGCGCGGAGAACGAGAACGAGACCAGCGACGCCACGACCATCAACGTCACGCCCGGCCAGAGGAGCCAGTCGCTGATGGGCCGCCTAACGGCTGGCACGATGCCGCTGTCGACAAGCTGGATGCCGATCCCCAGGTAAGCGATGATGGCGCCGAGCATCAGCGACCAGCAGGCCCGGAAGCCGATCAGCCCGCCCACCGCCACCATCAGCAGTGTGGGGTCCAGCGCGAAGGTGTAGGTGGCCGCGGGGGAGCCGTTGATCGTGGCGCCGAGGGCGGTTGCCTTCACTTTGCCCATGATTTCCGCCACCTTGATCAGCCCGCCCGCCAGCGCGCCAAGCCCAAGCACACCCACGCGTCTGAGCGCCTCGCTGCCGGTGTTGTAGACCTCTTTGAGCGTCTCGGCGCACGCTATGCCGCCGGGGAACGGCAGCTTGTCGCGGATGATCATCTGCCGCCGCAGGCCCATCGCCACCGCAATTCCGACGAAGCAGACGGTGCTGATCCACAGGAAGAGCTGCCACCACTTGAACGTCGTCCCCTCCAGCAGCGTCAGCGCAGGGATCGCCGAGACCAGGCCCGCGCTGCTCACCGCCCCCGCAGCGGAGATCGACGCCTGGCTGACGTTGTTCTCGAGCTTGTTGATGTTTCTGACGTTGCCGCCGGTCAACCTGCTCATCACCGACCAGAACGCAAAGGCGAGCAGGATGCCCGTGATCGACATGTTAAGGCCCCAGCCAATCTTCAGGCCGGTGTAGACGTTGCAGATGGAGAGCAGCCCGCCCAGGATCATGCCGGTGCCAACGGATTTCCACGTCAGCTGTGGTGTCACAAAGTCGACCGGCACTTCCTGTGGCGCGGCCGGGGTGGGGGTCGCTGGGGGCGGAGTTACGGAGGTGGTGTTCGTGGGCACGCTCCGAGTTTACTGGATCCAATCGGGACGAACGACCAACGACAAAGAGAATCCATGCATCCCGTGACCGGCGAGTGTCTTACTGCCTCTCTCGAAAGTTGCGACTGCGCTCCCCTCACGCCGCCATTTTGCCGCTGCTTATCGCGACGGCCTCGCCGGTGAAGCCGAGCTGGGTGTAGCCGTGTGTGTTCAGACAAGTGACGCCCGACCGGTGTGAGTCGCCCGCCGAGCTTCATGATGCCGCGGCGAATGTGCATCGGCTCACCCTCGCGCGTTCGTTGGAGCGGAGCAATGCCGACAGTCCGCCCAAGCGATGACGCATGGCGTTCTTGCCCGTCGGCCGTGCCACTGCTGCACTCTTCAATGTGGAACGGCCCTGCCGGTCAGCAAACGCCGCGCTCCGGGATCCCATACCACAGCGCCGTCCAAAGAGTTGCACTGGGCTTCTGTTACCCCAGCTTCGCAGTCATGATGGCTCCGGCGAGTGCGGGGGTCATCTGCATTTGTTGAGCGTACCTCTTCGCGCCTGCGGGTCGTGGAGACTTCATGCCCTCACTTCGCCGCTGGCAACTTCGCCCGCACTTCATCCAGGAAGTTCACGACGACTCCGATCTTGCTCACGCGCTCGTTCTCGCTTTCCATCACGGCCATCAACCGTCCGTCGGGATCCCAACCAAAGGCACGGGTCTTTAGTTCTTTGAGGCTCTACAGCATCTTCGGCAGCGACACCGAGACTTTCAGCTCGGTCTGCACATGAACACTCATGACCTGCCTGTCTCCATCGATGTAGCGGATCTCCTTCTCATCCGTATTGCACCAGCTGGAGCCGTCGTGTCCGTTCGTGGAAATCTGCACGCGGCCGGTCCAACTTAGTATCCGTGGCGAGGTCTACCACGCCCATGCCGCCGCGGCCGAGTTCGTGATTGATTTGAAACGGGCCGATGCCTGCGAGGTGCATTGAGGCGGGTTGTATGAAACTGGGTCGCTCCGGGCTGGCGAACGCGTCGTGGTCTGGCTGGCGTGGGGCTTTGGGCTGGCGAATCTCGCATGCCCCCATCCCGGGTACCATGCTGGCCGTGGGCAAACGCGATTCCCTCCACCTTCCGGTCTTGCTCGCCCAAACGCTCGACGCTCTTTCCCCACAGCCCAATCAGATCATCGTCGACTGCACCGTGGGCCTAGGCGGGCACGCCGAGGCGATTCTCGAACGCCTCAAACCTCACGGTCGGCTCAT
>JBBQGR010000088.1:0-8319 GCA_038323185.1 Phycisphaerales bacterium
TACCAGCCCAGCCCCACCCCTGCCGGCGGCGGCATCCGAATCGACATCTCGCCCCTCGACGTGGCGACGACCTGGGCGACCCAGGGCTCCTCGGGTACTCCCTCCTCGATTCGCACGCCGCTCGAGGCGGGCTACGGCCGCAATCCGGTCGTCTCCGTGAATAAGACCGGTGGCGTTTCCGGCGCTGGCCGCAGCAGCCTCCTCTCGACCCTCGTTCGTCAGGATCCCCCGCGCTCGATCGGAGGCGCCGCCAACCTCTTCGACGGCAACCCCGCCAACGCCAACAGCGACACGATCTTCGACACGCCCTTCGCCTTCGCCCCCATCGCCGCCATCACCAGCTACGGCACGGGCTACTCGCAGGCCAAGATGACCGAGGTCAACCACCTCTTCATCACCGGCCGCATGAACAACGGCGAGAACATCATGGCGATCACGCGCGACGTTGGCTCGGGCACGCGCAACGCCTTCAACAACACGCAGGGCATCGACCCCTCCTTCGGCAACGGCGAAAACATCGGCGCTCAGAACAACACCGCAACCAACGACAACCTCGGACCCAACTTCCTCCCCTCCAACAAGGGTGGCAACTCCGCGATGGAGCGCGCCGTCCGCAACCACCGGCTTGCTATTGGCTACGCTGGCGCCGAGCGCGGCGTTCAGGGCTCGGCTCCCGGCACCTGGCTCGCTGGCAACCGCGTTGAGATCCTCGCGATCCGGCCCGACACCTACCCCGGTGGCGTCGCCGCCCCCTACAGCCGTCCCTTCATCGACGACGTCCTCTACCTCGACAACAACGGCAACACCACGCCCGTCGTCGAGGGTTACCCCGTCGGCGGACCCGCCGTCTTCGCGACCTACGGCGACCCCCGCAACCAGGCCGACATCGGTGGCGATGTTGGCAACACCAACCCTCGCGTGGCCAATCCCGCCGCTGCCGCGTACCTCAACAACATCACCCGCTCGATCGCGGCCTACATCAACGATCCCAACGCCACCTCCGCCATCTTCATGCCGGGCGAGCTTGCTGCGACCGTCTTCATCCTCACCAGCGCGCAGCCCTACCTCCACGGCGCTCTGGTCCCCACCAACATGGTGGCCAACCCCAGCTTCAACAACGACCTCCGCACGGCCATCCGCACAGTTTCGGTCCTCAACAACGCCCGCTTCCTCCAGTTCAACCCCACCAACGTCGGCGGCGGCGTCCCCGTTCGCGCTACCGGCACCGTCTACTCCGATGGCGTCCTCAACGGCGCGAGCTTCATCAACGAGGGCGGCACGACCGTCTCCTACAGCGGCAACCTCACCCTCCGCAACCTGATCGCCGGCGACTTCGACGGCAACGGCCTCCGCAACGTCGCCGACACCAACGAGATGCTGAAGGCTTTCCGCCAGCGTCAGGTCGGCGAGGCCACCTTCAACTGGAACCCCGCCACCGGCACCGGCTCCATCGCTGGCGCCCCCGGCAACGACGCCATCATCGAGGTCCTGGGTGACTTCAACGGCGACGGCAACTTCAACGCCGAGGACGTCCGCTACTTCGCCGACGGCCTCGCCATGACCGCAATCGGCGGTCCCGCTGGCGGCCAGCTCGACCGTAAGGCTGGCTTTATCGCCGTCGACACCAACTGGGCCACCCTGACCGGTAACACCAACTTCTTCGGCACCACCAAGGCCACCGGCTCGATCTACGCCGCTGGCGATTCTCGTGGCGACGTCGCCAACGGCGTTGGCAACATCACCCCCGGCTTCTCCCCCATCGGCGCCACCGGCGGTCCCGGCGCCACCATCACCGATGCCAACGTGATCAACGCCTCGGACATCGACTACGTCACCAAGCAGTTCCTCCGCAACCCCAACGTCACCGACGGCGCGCTCAACTGGAACGTCACCGCTGAGGCCTTCGGCGGCGATCTGTCGGCCGACATCACCGGCGACCTCGTGATCGACCAGGCCGACGTGGCCGAGCTCGTCTCCGGCATCCTCGGCACCATCTTCGGCGACGTCAACCTCGACGGCGTCCGCAACGATGCCGACTGCACCATCGCAACCGCCAACCTCGGCACCGCTGGCGGATGGGCCCGCGGCGATGTCGATGGCGATGGCCAGATCACCCAGTCCGATCTCGACGTGATCTGCCCCTCGCCCTGCAACTACGACTTCAACCAGGATGAGAACATCGACCTCCTCG
The DNA here is from genome assembly GCA_038323185.1 of Phycisphaerales bacterium. Lineage (GTDB taxonomy): Bacteria > Planctomycetota > Phycisphaerae > Phycisphaerales > UBA1924 > JBBASU01. The sequence goes on from JBBQGR010000088.1 coordinate 2,192, forward strand.
ACGCCCAGCAGATGGCGCAGGTCTTCGTCGGCCTCGTCACGCCCGAGGCCAACTGGCTCGACGGCGACCTCAACGGCGACGAGAACGCCGACCTGACCGATGCCCAGATCCTCGCCCAGTTCGTGGTCACCGGCTCCTGCGCGCTCTAAAGTTTGGGGCAGTCTGATCAAGGCTTAAAGTAAAATCTCTGAGGCCCCCGGGTTATGGCCCGGGGGCCTCTTTCGTTCTCGCCGCGACCTTTTCGGGTCGCCATCGCGTTCTGTCCGCGTTCGCGGTACCATGTTGGCGACGCATGAAGCTTCCCGCCGACAAGGTCTCCCGTCTTCGAACCTTCTACGAGGGTCGCCCGGTCCTCGTCACCGGTGGCGCTGGCTTCATTGGTGGTCATCTTGTCGATGCGCTCTTCGGCGTGGGCGCGATCGTGACGGTGATCGACGATCTCTCGAACTCAAATCTCGAGCATCTCTCTTCGCTCATCGAGGTGGATCCCGAGCGCGTCCGGTTCGTGCACGGCTCGATCCTCGACGACGACGCGCTGCGCGTCGCGGGCAAGGATGCGCAGGTCGTCTTCCATCTCGCGGCGATGGGCTCGGTGCCGCGCTCGATCGAGCAGCCCCAGCGAGCCTGGTCCGTGAACGCGACGGGCACACTGCGCGTGCTGGAGATGGCGCGTGCGGTCGGCGCGAGCCGCGTGGTCTTCGCCGCGTCGTCATCTGCCTATGGAGATGCGAGCGAGCTTCCGCGCGTCGAGACGCACCTGCCGCGCGTGATCTCTCCCTATGCCGCGAGCAAACTCTCGGGCGAGCACCTGTGCACGTCATGGTCGCAGACGTACGGCCTCTCGACCCTCTCGCTGCGTTTCTTCAACATCTTCGGGCCGCGCCAGCCCGGCGACAGCGCCTACGCGGGCGTGGTCCCGGCATTCATTCGCGCGTATCTCAACCAGGAGCCGCCGGTGATCTACGGCGACGGAGCCGCGACGCGCGACTTCACGTTCGTCTCCAACGCGGTGCTCGCGCTGCTCGGTGGAGGCAGCAGCACCGCCAAGCTCATGGGCCAGAGCATCAACATCGGTGCCGGTCGGCGTACCAGCGTCCTGGAACTCGCCACCGCCCTCGCCGAATCCTGCGGCGTGCCGCACATCCAGCCGATCTTCAAGCCCGCCCGCCTCGGCGACGTGAGGCACTCGCAGGCCGACATCGCCGCAGCCAAAGCCCTGATCGGGTACGAACCCATCGCCTCACTCGCCGAAGGACTTGCCGAAACAGTCCACTGGAGCCGGCGCGTGCTCGCAGGCAAGGACGCTTGAAGATGGCCAGCGCGATCCGGCTCAGGGACCTCCCCGGCGGCGTGTACGAACTCACGCGACTCTTGATCATCACGCGGCTGCGCTTCCGCGGCCCGTATTGGACCTGGCGCCTTCACACCGCGTTCGGTCGTGGCTACCCCGCCTCGCGAGTGGAACTCCTGCGCAGCGTGCTGGAGTACGGCATCTGGATGCGTCGCATGCGTCGCATGTAGCGTGAGCCGGTTGCCTCGCGCGTCGAGCAAGCACGCCGCTTCGCCGTGTGAAATCGTCGTTGCGATGGCGGCTTTAGGGCGGATCTCGCGAATGTGAAGTCTGACTTGGACCGATATTCCGCGCATGGAAGTCCGCTAGACTTCGTTTCACTAGTCGAGGAGTTTGGCCATGGCTGATGGTGTCGGTTCTTCCAGCAAGAGCAGTTCGTTCGTCGGAGCCTTCATCCCGGGCCTCGTGATCGGGCTGATCGTCGGCGGTTTCTCCGGGGCGGTGCTCGTTCCGATCATCTTCGACGGAGCGCCGCAGGCGGCGAACGCGACGGCACGCGCCCCCGGCCGGACGGCCCAGCCGCGCGACCCCGGTCCCAACGCGCCGGTCGCGCCCGCCACGCCAGATCCTGTCGCGCCATCGGATGATGCGCCGCCAGCGAACCTCGCCGAGCCCGCACCGACAGAGCCAAAGCCGACCGAGCCTGTTCCAACACCCGTTCCAGCACCCGCGCCGACCCCCGCGCCGACACCAGCGCCGACACCAGCCCCGACACAGCCAACCTAGCTCGCGCCCGGCCGCTGATCGGATCTGTCAGGCATTTGTGGATCGTCCCGACGCGTTCAAGCTTCGTACCCTTGTGGCATGGACGAGGCCGCCCTGAAGAAGAAGGTTCGCCAGCACGCCGAAACCGCAAGGCTTCTTGGCGTGGACTTCGTGCCGCGTTACCGCCGGCGCGGTGCCGCGGCGAATACTGCTGAAGCCATGGTCGCGAACGAGCCCGCCGCCGCCGTGCCCGCGCGGCTGACCGTCCCCGAATCGCCATCACTCGCTCGGGCCGCCGCGCCAGAGTCGCCCGCGCGAGCCAAGCCTCCGGTTGCGCCAACCCTCGGCCTCGAAGCGCTGAGAGTAGAGAAGGCCAAGCGGCTCGACGAGCTGCGCCAACGCTACGAAAAAGAAGCCCCGCACCGCAACTTCGTCACCGCCCACACCAAAGTCGTGTGGGGTGATGGTGATCCGCACGCACGCCTCGTCTTCGTCGGCGAAGCGCCCGGCGAGGAAGAGGATCGGCAGGGCATCCCGTTCGTCGGCCGCAGCGGCGAGCTGCTCAACAAGGCCATCATCGCCCTCGGGCTCAAGCGCGAGGACGTCTACATCTGCAACGTCCTTAAGACCCGGCCGCCCGACAACGCCAAGCCCACCGACCGCGAGGTCGAGGCCTGCTACCCGTATCTCCTTGCGCAGCTTGCGATTGTGGCTCCGAGCGCAATCGTGGTCCTGGGTGCGTCGGCCCTTAAGGCGCTCCTCAAGAGCGATGACTCCATCACGCGCGTCCGCGGCACGTGGAAGGAGCTGGCCTTGCCCGACGGAACCCGCATTCCGGTCATGCCCACATTCCATCCGGCCTACGTGCTGCGGAATCACACGCCCGAAATCCGAGGTCAGGTCTGGATGGACATTAAAAAGGCCGCCAAGCGAAGTTCTGAGGGCTCGTCAACTCCCTGAATTGTAAAGACTTAGGCTTTGGCTCCGCCGCGAGCACAAAAAAGAAACCAAGTTCTCGTCCAAAGCGGAACCGGGGCCCCGGAGCCCGCGAATCATTGAATGTCACCAGAGCAATCTGGGACTAAAAACCCTGACCCCCACGAGACCCGGCGTTCGGCTCTGTTTCTGAGCGCTGGGTTTTTTCTTTTTTGGCTCGCAGCCAGTGGCTCGTTCGAAGGCCGTCCATCCTCACAGCTTGAGCGGCGTCTGCGGCGGCAGCTTCGTGAGCTTGGTCAGCGTGTGCCGCTCGTCCGCGTTGAATCGCACTTCGAACGTCAGCTCGACGAGGTCACCGACGGCGAAAGCGTCGAGCGAGAGGGTGCTCACCATCCAAGGAAAGCCCATGTCGTGGGCCTTCATCCCAACGACCTTGCCGGTCTTGTCGAGGAGGTCGGGAATCTCTTCGTGCGTGATGCGCAAGCCCAGGCGTGCATCGCCAGCCATGGGAAGCTGCGTGATCTGGCCGCGGGTTGTGTAGGTTCGGTCGCCGGGCGTGGGCGCAACGGCCGCGGGCTTGGGGGGCGCGGCGGGTTCCTTCGAGCATCCGGGCAAGGGCGAGAGCGCGACGAGGCACAGCAACAGCGCTGCGATGGTGCGGCGAGTGTTCGAGTGATGCTGCGGCATGTTGCTGGATCCTTCCGCGCCCGCGCGCTACGCAGAACCGTAGGGCACGCGAATGGTTGTCGGGGTTGACGCTGTGCGCGAAGCAAGACCGGCGGAGTTCGCCGCGCACGAAAGGGTGTGTAGTCTGTATCATCGCGCCCGCTGCGTCTGGTGCTGATCTCAGAGACTGGGCCAGGTGAGGCAGAGTTAAGGCTCTTCTCACGCGCCTAAGGGGACGGCCTCTTAGCTTCGAAGCGTCTGGTGCGTTCAACGGAGTTGGAAGCATGTGCCACCTGTGACGCTCATCCCAGTGGTAATCGTTCTGTTGCACGCGGTGGGCCTGGCCTTCGCCGTCGACGCCGTCATGAAGGTTCGCACGGCTCAGGGGACGGTCGCATGGATCATCGCGCTCATCCTGATCCCCTACATCGCGATTCCGCTCTACCTTGTTTTTGGCAGGAGGAAGTTCTTCGGATACGCCCGCGCGCGGAGGCGCGGCCTCACCGAGATCGATGAGGTCGCCAAGACCCTGGTTGACAACCTCAGACCCTTCGTGCCCGATTTCGATCCCTCCAACCAGACTCGGATCGCGCTCATGAAGCTGGCCCGGCTTCCCGCCACCCGCGGCAACCGCGTTGACCTCCTGGTGGACGGCGAGAAGACCTTCGACGCGATACTGAGCGCCATCGACGACGCACGCGACTACATCCTCTTCCAGTACTACATCCTGCGCGACGACACGCTCGGAAAGCGCGTGCACGACGCGCTCACGCGGGCGCGCGCCCGGGGCGTGCGCATCCATCTGCTGTACGACGAGCTCGGGTCCATGGGTCTGCCCGCAATCTACCTGGCCACGCTGGTCGATGCCGGAGCCGAGTGCAGCCCCTTCCGCGCCGACTTGGGCCGCAGGCAGCCCTTTCGTATCAACTTCCGCAATCATCGCAAGGTGGTCGTGGTCGATGGTCGGCTGGCGTTTGTGGGCGGTCTCAACGTGGGCGATGAGTATCTGGGCCTCCACGAGAAGCTCAAACCCTGGCGCGACACGCATGTGGCCATCCGCGGCCCGGCGGTCCAGTGCGTCCAGCTCGCCTTCGTTGAGGACTGGTACTGGGTACACGGACGCGTTCCAAAGCTTGAGTGGTCGCCCCGCCCGGACGAGACCTCCGACGCGGTGGCCCTCGTCATTCCGAGCAGCCCGGCGGACGATCTCGAAACGTGCTCGCTCCTCTATTCGCAGGTGGCCGCGAGCGCCAGAACGCGACTTTGGCTCGCCTCACCCTACTTCATTCCCGATCGAGCCCTCGTCGGTTCCCTCCAGCTCGCGGCTCTCCGGGGCGTCGACGTGCGTGTGATCGTCCCGGAAATCAGCGACGCCGAGATGCTGCGACTCAGCGCCTTCACCTTCTACGACGAGGTTATCCCCTCGGGCGTCAAGCTATTCCGCTTTCAGGCGGGCTTTCTGCACCAGAAAGTCGCCCTCGCTGACTCGCTTGTGCTGGTGGGATCAGCGAACCTCGACAACCGATCCTTCCGGATCAACTTCGAGATCACGATCCTGGTCGATCACGAGCCCTTCGCCCAGCAGGTCAGCGAGATGCTCAAGGCCGATCTTTCCAAGAGTGCCCCGGTGGCCAAGGACGACTTTCAGTCCCGAACGTTCTGGTTCCGGTTCAAGTGCCGCGTCGCGCGGCTGATGGCCCCGATCCAGTGAGGCGGCTGCGGCGCGACCGTCGCGCTTCTTGGGCAGCCCGGCGGTCCCCGCCGGTCTGCCCTTCGTCCCCCCTCTCTCAACAACCTACGCACGATTGCCACTCGGATTCCATGCAAGGCGGCCGCCGCGGTTGTGCAGCGGGGGGCAAAGGTCGCAAGTGCGCCGGGCACTTTCGATGAGAAGGAATGCAACGGCAATAGCATTGACGCGAACTCGGCCCTGCCGCGATGTTGGGACCGTCTTGAGAACGTCCCAACGCAGGTTTCGCTCGCGGTTGCGGTGAGAGGGGATGGCGAGTTGAGCCGCTACCACGCCGGGTTGAAAATGACTATCGAGGCTGGCGGCAGCGAAGTGCAGACCTGAAGAGCTACGCCTGCGAGCGCGAGACGACAGACCGAGAGCGCGGGAGCCGGGTTGGCGTGCGTTTCATCAGAGTCTGCTGATGGCAGAGGAAGGGGAAGCTTCTTCCTTCGGTACCTTCATCTCCAGGAAACCGAGCCGTGCCGAAGCCCGGGAGGTGTGTGTGATTCCTCTCAGGACGAGGCTGGAGGGGCGGCAGCCCCTGCAACAGCGAACATTTCTAATCAGGCCCGCAGATTTGGTGCCCACGTCGAAATCAGATCTGCCGAGAACATGGATGCGTCGAGTCTGATGAAGTTGGATTGGAGGTTCGCTGCATTCGAACCTACATCAATCGAAAGCGATGTCTCACCCGTGAAATGAAGGACGATGGCCTCGCGCATGTGACATCCCTCGCCC
>JBBQGR010000089.1:0-8108 GCA_038323185.1 Phycisphaerales bacterium
GTGCTCGCGGCCGCCGCCGCCGACGAGGAGAACATTGACCGGATCGGACATGCGAAGAAACTCCGAAGAAGAGGGGGCAGCGCGACGAGCGAGATTGATGGCCGCGCTGATGGGGAGGAGCAATCGAGACGACCAACCGTGAAGATAGGTGGGTTGGGGAGGGGGCGAGGAAGGGGCGAGAGGGAGAAGGGGCGCGGTGAAGAGCTCGTGAAATGCGGCGTGGTTGCGCGCGTCGGGGTTGGCTCGTGGCGAGAATGTGGTCGAGTGGCGTGGTCGGGCGCGTGGCTTGTGTGATGAGGCGCGTTGTGCGCGGGAGCTTGCGATGATGTCGAGCGTAATTCGGGCGATGAGTGTGGTGGTGTGCGCAGTTGCGGCGACGCTCGCGCGGGCTGGCGGGGACGAGGCTGCGGCATTTGGTGATGTGCGCATGGACCGGATGCAGGTGATCGGGAGCCACAACAGCTACAAGCGGCCGCCACAGCCGGAGCTGATGAAGTTGATGTCGCTCGCCGGGCGCGGGGTGGAAGGGATCGACTACGGGCACATCTCACTGACGGATCAGTTGAATCTGGGGCTGCGGAGTCTCGAGCTGGATGTATACCACGATCCTGAGGGCGGGAGGTACGCGAATCCTCTTGGTAATCGGCTGCTTGTGGAGGCGGGCGGGACGCCGTGGGAGCATGATCCCGATGGCGAGCTCAAGGGCGCTGGGTTCAAGGTGATCCACGATGTGGACTTTGACTTTCGCACGTGGCACTACAGGCTAGAGTCGGCGTTGGCGGCGTTGCGGGCGTGGTCGGAGGCCAATCCGGGGCATGTGCCTGTGGTTGTGACGCTGAATTGCAAGCAGGGGAAGGGGCAGGTTCCGGGTGCGGCGGATGCGGCGGAGTTTAATTCAGCGGCGCTGCGGGCGCTCGACGCGGCGCTGGCTGCTGGTGTTGGGGAGGCGCGGGTGCTCCGGCCCGACGCGGTGCGAGGAGAAAGCGCGACGCTGCGCGAGGCGGTGGTGGCGCGCGGCTGGCCGACTGTGGGGGCGGCGAAGGGGCGATTTGTGTTTGTGCTCGATGAGGGTGGACAGACGCGGGCGCGGTATCTGCAGGCGTTCAATGGACTGCGCGGCGCAGCGATGTTTGTGGATGTCGCGCCCGACGAGCCAGAGGCGGCGATCTTCGTGATGAACGAGCCTGATCGCGACGAGGTGAAGATCCGAGCGCTGACCGAGCAGGGGTTCATGGTCCGCACTCGCGCGGACGCAGACACGAAGGAAGTTCGCGAGACGGACTTTGCTCGCTTTGAGGCCGCGAAGCGAAGCGGGGCGCAGGTCATCACGACGGACTACTACATCCCGGATCGGAAAATGAGCGATCGGTATATGGTGCGGTTTGATGGGGACGTGTTTGTGCGGCGGCGGCCCGATCGGCCGTGAGAGAATGGGTGGGAGCGGTTGGGGCAACGGTGTGGCTGGGGGGCGTGTCGATTCCGCCCGGCGCGAGTGTAGGGTGTAATGATCGTGGATCGACCGCGTCCTGGATACGTGTATCGACGGAGCCTCGCGCATGCTGAACGTTGTACTGGGTGGGTTGATGTTGGTGTTCGTGGTGATTGCTACTGGCGCGGGTGCTGCGGCAACGCGAAGGGCGCAGCCAGCGGCAAGTGGTGCCGCGGCGCTGGCTTCGCACCCGGCCACGACGTTTCCGGCTTCGTGGGTCGGGCGATGGAAGGGCGATGTTGAGGTGCTTGGCACGAACGGGGACGCGTTGAAGTTCACGAAGGAGCTGGTGATTGCGCCGACGGAAGCGGCGGATCGATTCACATGGACCATTATCTATGAGGGCGCGTCGGGTCGGCAGGAGCGGCCCTACACGCTGGTGGTGAAGGACGCCGCGGCGGGTCTGTACGAGATCGATGAGAAGAACGGGATCGTGCTGCCGTCGAGAATGCTGGGCGGCGTGATGCACACAGCGTTCACCGTGCAGGGCACGCGGATCACCACGCGCGAGGAAGTTGTGGGCGCGGGCACGAGCGACGAGCGGATGCTCTTTGAACTCGCCACATTCAGCGATGATCAGCCCATCAAGACTGGCGGCGGCGATGCGCCGGAGGTGCTCGGCTGGAGGCCGACATCGGTGCAGCGTGCGACGCTTCGGCGCGTCGTGAAGGGTTCGGCGGCGGGCGGCGGAACCGCTGCGCTCGCGGCGGGCGAGAAGCCGCAGGCGGCGGCACCCGCGGCCGCGGCTGCGATTCCGGCAGGGCGCGATGCGATTCCATCGTCCCGCACTACTTGGACACGCTTCGTGACCAAGGCGTACCGCGGCAAGCAGGACGATGTCTTCTTCATCTCGCCGTCAACGGGCTGATACGTGAATGGCGCGGGGAAGATCTTCAAGACGACTGACTCTGGCGCGACATGGACGCAGAAGGTCAAGATGGACGGGGCATACTTCCGTCGCATCGCCTTCATCGATGAGAAGATCGGATTCGCGGGCAATATCGGGCGGGGATTCTTCCCGAGTGTCTCGATTCCTGTGCCGCTGTATCGCACGGAGGATGGCGGCGAGACGTGGAGCGCGGTGACCACGATCAAGGGACCGGCGGTGGCGGGTCTGTGCGCCCTCGAGGGCGTGCGTGTCCCATTCGTAAACGCGGGCACTCTTGAGTATCGCACGTGGATCGTGGGCGTCGGGCGCGTGAGTGGGCCGACCGCGATGGTGATCTCGGATGATCTTGGCAAGACCTGGCAGCGTGGCACTCTGCCCCAGTCGTGCGCGATGGCGTTTGATGTGCACTTCTTTGATCTTGAGCATGGCGTCGTGGCCGCGGCGAGCAGCGATGATGTGTCCCAGTCGCGGGCGCTGATCCTGACGACTTCCGATGGTGGAAAGACATGGAAAGAGGCCTTCGGCGGAGCGCGAGACTTTGAGCTGGCGTGGAAGATGTCGTTTCCTTCGGCTGAAGTTGGCTACGTCACGATCCAGTCGTACAACCCCGACGCGAGCGCGTCGGCGCGGCTGGTGGCGAAGACCATCGACGAAGGGAAAACTTGGGCCGAGATGCCGCTGGTGGATGACCACAAGGTGCGGCAGTTTGGTGTGGCGTTCGTTGATGAGAATCGCGGATGGGTCGGCGCGATGCCGGGTGGCTTCGAGACCGCCGACGGCGGCAAGACGTGGATGCGTGCTGACTTTGGCAACGCGGTGAACAAGATCCGCGTGCTGAGGACGCAGGATGCCACGCACCTCCACGCCATCGGCGTCAATGTGTCGACGCTGACGCTTCCGAAGTAAGCACGGCATGTCTTGTTGCACAACTGGTTTGGTCGAGCTCGCTCAGGCGATTGCGATCGAGGTCGCCTGCGCGTTTGCTGGGGTGAGCAGGCCGAGGCAGTCGGCGATCTGGATGGCGTTTGACGCTGCGCCCTTTCGGAGTTGGTCGCCGCACGCGAGGAGGCACCATCGCCGCGAGCGGCCGCTTGCGTCGGGGCTGGTGCCTGGGTCGGGGCGGATTCGACCGACGAGCACATCGTCGCCGTGCGCGGCTTTGAGCGGCGTTGGGAAGTTGCTCGCCACTCGATCGTCGACAACTCGCACGCCGCGGGCGGCGGCGAAGGCATCGCGCACGTCACGCTCGGTCGCGGGCTGATCAAGCGCGACGGTGATGGCCTGCGTGTGGGCACGCAGAACGGGAACGCGCACGCACGTGGGCGTGATGCGGAGCGTGGGCAGGCTCCAGATCTTGCGTGATTCATCGATGATCTTGCGTTCCTCGACGTTGAGGCCCGTCTCTGGCTCGATGGCCGAGTCATGGCTGAAGACGTTGAAGAGGCAGGGCTCGCGGAAGAAGCTCGGCGCCTGCGTGCGGCCCAGAGCGGCGGCCTTGACCTGATTCAGAAGATCATCGATGCCGCCCTGCCCCGCGCCCGACACGGCCTGATACGTCGCAAGGTCGATGGAACGCAGCCCAAAGGCCTGGCGCAGCGGCTCGACGGCGACGGTCAGGATGACGGCGGAACAGTTCGGATTCGCGACCAGCGTGGAGCCGTGCGCGAGTGCGGCGCGATTGATCTCGGGCACGATGAGGGGGACATCTGGATGAAGTCGGAAGGCCGAGGAGTTGTCGATCACGGCCGCGCCAGCGGCGATGGCGCGCGGGGCGAGGTGTTGCGCGACGTCGGACGATGCGCAGAAGAGCGCGACCGACACTCCCACGAAGTCGCACGCATCGGCGGACTCGATGGCAAGGAGGTCGCTGGCGTAGGGAATCGTCATCCCGACAGAGCGCTCGCTCGCGAGCGCGAGGATGCGTGAGCGGGAGAGGCCTTTGGACTCGAGGATCGAGATGGCCTCGCGCCCGACGACGCCGGTAGCGCCGATGATGGCGATGCGTCCGGCGCGATGATGATCCACGGGGCTTGTGCCACTGGACGAAAGGGAGCTGCGATCAGGCACCATGGGCCACCTCCGCAGTCGCAGTGTTCGCGCTGGACAGGTAGGTCACGTTGGGCACGTTGGACAGACAGGCTGGTTCGGCGTGCCGGTCGTGAGAAGCGGAACGAGGTGCCTCACGATCTCGCGAGCCGATCAGCCGCGCGGTATCGAGGAGGTCGGCGAAGACGGCCTCGCTGGTTGGCCAGCGGCCAGCGCCTGCGCCATCGCGCACATGGACGCGACCTGCACGGTCCGTGATCGCGATTCGGTTGAAGACTCCGGGTACAAGGTGGAGCGGGTGCGACTCGGGAACGATGCACGGTCCAACGCCACCCTCGACGCCGCCGGGAGTCTGGCGTGCCCAGCCGACGAGTCTCAATCGCTGCGAGCCGGTGCGGCGTGCGAGCAGGCCTGAGAGCTCGCTTCCGAGCAGGCCGCGCTTTGTGAAGTGATCGATGCGGGTGCGATTTCCGAACGCGGCCCGCGCGAGAAGCACGAGCTTGTCGAACGCGTCGCTTCCATCAAGGTCGCGTGTGGGATCGGCCTCTGCGTAGCCGAGTCGCTTGGCCTCATCGACGGCCGCATCGAACGTTGCGCCGGCAGCGAGGCGATCGAGCACGAAGTTGGTCGTGCCGTTGATGACGCCCTCGAAGGAAGTGACGCCGCCGGCGTCCCTCGCGGCAAGGACGGTCTCGATCATCGGCACGACGCCCCCCACCGCTGCGCTGTAGCGGAGTGTGGTGTGGTTGCTTGCGGCGATTGCTTCGAGGGATTCGCCGCGGGCCGCGATGAGGGCCTTGTTGGCCGTGACGACGTGCGCACCCTGGCCGAGTGCGCGCTCGATGAGATCGCCCGCGGTGGTTGTGCCGCCGATCACTTCAACAACGATCTGCGCGTTGCGGAGCGCTTGATCGGGGTTGGTCGTGACGAGGACCGGGAAGTCGGTGTGCTTCGATGGGTCGCGCACGAGCACGCCGGTTACCTCGAACGTCTCTGGCGTCGCGAGCAGGTGCTCTACAACGCCGCGGCCAACGACGCCGCCGCCGAGCACCGCCACGCGCAGGGGCGAGGTCGTCGCGGAACCGTACCACGTGGTCGCGTGATCGCCCACGCTCGAAACGTCCTCGCGGTTGAAGGAGCCCACCTCGAACGCGAGCCCCCGCTCGCGGCAGAGGCGCACGGCCTTGTGCTGGACGATGCCACCGTCGAGGGCGAGCGCACCATCCCAAGAGAGAGATCGGTACCGGCGCGCTGGCGTTGATGATGCGATGGCTGGGTCGCGGTCGTAGAGACCATCGACGTCCTTGATCAGGCGGCAGTGCGTGTTGCCAAGTTCGCTCGCGATAAAGAGCGCGGTGAGGTCCGATCCGCCGCGGCCAAGGAGCGTGAGCTGCTGGCGATCACCAACACCCACAAAGCCCGGCACGACGATGACACGGACAGCATCGAGCGCTGCTCGAAGGGTCGCGAGATCGATGCTTGCAGGATCGGCGTCGGCGCCGCTGCCCTTGGTCCGAAGGCCGAGCGAGTGGGGCCCGAGCACGCCCGCAGGGATGCCCGCGCGATCCAGCGCGAGCGCGAGGAGCGAGGCGGTGGTGAGCTCGCCGGTTGCGAGGAGCATCGTGCGAGCGTCGGTACAGCCAGTCTGCGAGATGGCGTTGGCGCGAGAGAGGAGCGCGTCCGTCGTGCCTTCGAAGGCCGAGACGACGGCAACGACGCGGCGACCCAGGCGCAGCCAGCGGTAGATCTCGTGCACGCCGCGAGAGAGATCGTGCTCATCACGCAGGACTGATCCACCGAACTTCAGGACTGTGATGGGATCACCGTTCGTCTGCGTCGCGGCAGACAAGGGCGCTGCCACACGGCGATTCAGCGGGTGCGACATGCGACACCTCCGGATTGTGCGGTCGCGGCTGTAGCGGCTGGCACTGCTGTCACGGCTGTCACGGCTGCCACCACCGCGCTGATCGAAGTACCACCCACAGACTTGCCCTCAACAACATGGCCAAGCCGCACCCCGGCCTCAACGCCGATTGCAATCGCCTGATCCAGATCCGCGATCACCTCGGCGGGATCCTCAAGCCCGACAGAGAGCCGCACGAGGCCATCGGTGAGGCCCACTCGATCGCGCTGGTCGCGCGGCACGTCCGCGTGCGTCATGCTCGCGGGATGCGTGATGAGCGTCTCGACGCTGCCGATGTGCTCAACCAGGCGGCAGAGACGCACGCTGTTCATGAGCGCCTTGCCAGCCTCGACGCCGCCAGCGATCTCGAAGGCGATGACGCCGCCGTGCCCGCCGATGTGCTGCGATTCTGCAAGGTCGCGCTGCGGGCAGTTCTCAAGGCCCGGGTAGCAGACGCGCGTGACACCGGGATTGCTCGCGAGCCAGCGGGCGACTTTGAGTGCGTTCTCACTCTGGCGCTCCAGCCGGATCGGCAGCGTCTTGAGCCCCTGCAGCGTGATCCAAGCGTTGAAGGGCGTCTGGATCGAGCCGATGCACTTGCGGATCCAGCGAAGTCGCTCGATGAGCTTTGCATCACGGCTCGTGACCGCGCCGCCAAGGGCCGCGGAGTGCCCGTCGATGTGCTTGGTCGTGCTGTAGACCGAGACGTCGGCACCGAGCTCCAGCGGCTGCTGCAGCACCGGCGTCAGGAACGTGTTGTCCACGACGCAGATTGCGCCCGCTGACTTTGAGATCCGCGCGATCTCGCGCACGTCCGTCAGGACCAGCGTCGGGTTCGCGGGCGTCTCGATGAAGACCATCTTGGTCCGGGGCGTGATGGCGCGCTCGACGTTGCGCGGGTCCGTCGAATCAACGAACGTGCTCGTGATGCCAAGCTCGCTCAGCACCTGCCTGAAGAGGCGGACCGTGCCGCCGTACACAGCCTCGCCGATCACGGCGTGATCGCCGGCCTTCAGGAGCGTCAAAAAGAGCGCGGTCTCCGCGGCGAGGCCCGTCGAGAATGTGACCGACGGCGGCGCGTCCTCAAGATCGCCCAGCACACGCTCGAGCTCATCCACAGTCGGGTTGCCAACGCGCGAGTAGGTCGGACCGTCGCAGACGCCGACCTCCGCCTGCAGGTACGTCGTGGACTGCACGATCGGCGTCACGAGCGGCCCGCGCGAGCGGCGGCCATCGAGCTTGCCGTGCAGGGCCGTGGTCGAGGCGGCGGGACGCCTGGAGGCGGAGTAGGACTGTGCGGGCTTGTCCGAGTGAGGATTGAGCGACATCGTCCGTGACCTTTCACGGCACCAAGCGCGGCCCTTCTCGGCGTGGGTGGCGGGCAACACGCCCGTCATTTGCCGGATCACGCGACTTGCACACGGCTCTTGCCATGGACAGGTCGCACGTTCGGCCGCATCGGTGCCCACGCCGGTGGGAGCCTCGGCACCGCGGCGGGAAACGCGACGTTTCGCGTTCCGGCTCGGTTGCCGCCCACGGCCTGAGTAAGGCCGCGGGTCTCTTGATGCTGGAAAGACGATACCCCGCCCGGCCGCCCCGGTCAACGTGCCGCGACCATTTGGGCCTTGGGAGATGGTCGTAGTCTTTATTCCCTTGAACGACTCAACTTGATCAACTCCACTCGAACGTCCCCGCTGGAGACGTGGACGATCACGAGCGGCGCGTCGCCCTCGCGCTCGTAGACCTCGGTCACCGCGCGGAGCGATGTCTGGCCGGTGGCC
>JBBQGR010000090.1:0-8030 GCA_038323185.1 Phycisphaerales bacterium
GAAGGGGACGCGAGCCATGCGGGCCTCAAGCTCTTCGCGGAGAGCGGCGGGGGTGAGGCGGTCGGAGAGGCGGCCGCGCTCGGCGATGCGGCAGGCTCCGGTCTCCTCGCTCACGACGACGACGATCGCGTCGCACTCGCGCGAGAGGCCGACCGCCGCGCGATGGCGCGAGCCTAGTGAGGGGTCCGGCATCTCCGAAGGCTCGGCAAGCGGGAGCTGCACGCCCGCGGCGTGGATCGTGCGGCCCTTGATGATGACGGCTAGGTCGTGAAGCGCCGAACCCGGGACGAAGATGGTCTGGAGGAGGCGGCTTGAAAGTTCGGCACCCAGAACGGTGCCCCCCTCAATGAGGCCCGCGAGGCCGACGTTGCGCTCGACGACGATGATGGCGCCGAACTTGGCCTTGGAGAGGTATGCCGCGGCGGAGGCGATCTCGTCGGCGATGATCTTGAGGTCCTTGGGACTTGTTCGGAAGAAGGGGGTCTCGCCGAGCCGCACGAGGGCACGCCGCAGCTCGGGCTGGAAGATGACTACGAGTGAGATCGCGACCAGGGCAAGGAACCGGTCGTAGAGGAGGCCGAGTCGCTGGAAGGAGCCCGTGCCGCCGAAGACGCGGGAGAGGATCGTGACGACGATGAGCAGGACAAGAAGTCCCTTGAGCGCGCCAGCCGCGCGAGTGCCTTGGACAAAGCGGAAGATGACGTAGACCACGATCCAGATGACCGCGAGCTCAACCAAGACCTGCCACGCGGGATACGTGGAGAGCCGGTCAAAGAAGCTCTGGAGACGATCGGTCAGGAACACGTGGGAGGCTCCGGGGGCAATCTGGCTTTAGTCGGTGTGATCGGTCGGGGTTTCGGACGCGGCGGTGGGCAGCGAGGGAGTCTACGTTCGCAAGAGGCCGGGATCAGAGGCGGCGGTAGATGGACTTCTATCATCGGTCCGGCCGAGCTGGTTGCGCCACGATGGGACGTGACAGGTCATGACCGGACACGATGAGCCGGGCCTCACGAAAGGACGACATAGTGCCGTACAAAGTTCGTTCATTCCAGACCACGCCCAATCCCAACGCGCTCAAGTGCGTCGTTGAGCCAAGCCCCGCGCCGCGCGAGCCGCGGTCGTACGCATCGGCTGAACAATCGGGTGATGACGCGGTAGGCCGGGCCCTGTTTGCCATCGAGGGTGTGACGAACCTGCTGATCCATGATGGCTGGATCACGGTCGGCAAGCGGGCCGAGTCAGAGTGGAAGGTGCTCAAGCCCGCGATCGAGCGTGCGCTGGCTGGCGTCTAGCCATGGCGGTGATGATGGCCGATGAGTCGCGCGGGGAGACTTTGTCAGACATTGGTAGAGATCGGCGGCTGGTCCGCGCGCTGGCGGCGTGGTTTGGGACATCGCGAAGACAACTGCCGTGGCGCGGCGAGCCCGGAGCGGCGCGAGATCCTTATCTCGTGCTGGTGAGCGAGGTGATGCTGCAGCAGACGCAGGTCTCGCGGGTGCTGGTCAAGTTTCCTGAGTTTGTACGAGCCTTCTCGACCGTGCGCGATCTTGCGGCGGCGAATGAGGATGATGTGCTGGCTCGCTGGTCGGGGCTTGGGTACTACAGGCGGGCGAGGATGCTGCACGCCGCGGCACGGATGGTGATGGAGCGGTTTGGGGGCGTTGTGCCGCGCGAGGTGCTGGCGCTGATGGAGCTTCCGGGAGTCGGGCGGTACACCGCTGGCGCGGTCGCATCGCTGGCGTTCGGAGTATCGGCACCGATCGTGGACGGGAATGTGGCGCGGGTGCTGATCAGGATCGAGGGGCAGGACCTTTCGAGCGGCGCGGATGGACTGGCGTGGGCCTGGCCGCGAGCTGAGGCGCTGGTGGCGGCGTGCGCTCGCGCGGGTGTGGCGGCGGGAGTGCTGAACGAGGCGCTGATGGAGCTGGGCGCGATGGTGTGCACGCCCAGTGGGCCGCGGTGTGGAGGATGCCCGGTTCGCGAGGAGTGCGGCGCTCACACGCTGGGAATGCAGGACTCGCTCCCTCGCCCCAAAGTTCGTGCGGCGCGGCGACGCGTGCGGCTTGATGCGCTGGTGGTGCTGGACGATTCTGGACGGGTGCTGATGGAGAAGCAGGCTGAGGGCGCGCTCTGGAGCGGCCTCTGGCAACCACCGACCGCGGCGGCGAGCAAGCGGTCGCTGGCTGCGGAATTACGGGCCGTGCTCGCGGAGGTTGGCGGCGGACGCGCGACGCGGATTGGCGTGGTGGAGCGAACGTTGACGCATCGCGAGGTGGAGTTTGTGGTGTGGGGGGCTCGGGTGGGTGGGGAAGGGAAGGGGAAGAAGAACAGGAAGGATGACAGGCCGCCCACGCTTGCACGTGAGGCTCGGGTTGGTGTGAGGTGGATGCATCCTTGGGAGTTTGGTGGGGTTGGGGTCTCGAGCGCGTGCCTGGCCTTGCTGGAAGTTGGGCTTGCGGGCTTGAGAGGGGCGGGGCCGGTACGCTCAGGACCATGAAGCTCTTTGTGGTGATGCCGGTGTACAACGAGGTGCGGTGGCTGCGCCGGTCGGTGGAGCGGCTGATGGCGACGCCGCCGCCGCGGGCTGATGGCGGCGGCGGGGAGGGCGCGAGGGTCGAGCGGACCGTGATCCTCGTTGATGACGGCTCGACGGATGGGACGCGTGCGCTCATCGCGGCGATGATCGACGAGGCGCGAGTGCGCGAGCGTGCGGACCCGGGCACGACGCGGCTCCGCGCCGTGCTGCACGATGTGAACGAAGGGAAGGGCGCGGCACTACGAACCGGGTTTCGCGAGGCGCTGGCGGATGGCGCCGATGTTGTGATCGTGCACGACGCGGACCTGGAGTACGACCCGCGCGATCACGACGCGGTGCTGGGGCCGATCCTTGATGGACGTGCGGACGCGGTCATTGGTTCGCGATTCATCGGCGCGACGCACCGCGTGCTCTACTACTGGCACAGCGTGGCCAACCGCGGCATCACGGAGCTCTGCTGCATGGCCGCGAACCTGAATCTGACGGATGTCGAGTGCTGCCTGAAGGCATTCAGGGCGGACGTGCTGCGTCAGATTACGATCAACGAGGCGCGCTTCGGCGTTGAGATTGAGCTTGTGATTAAGGCCGCGCGCACGCGGGTTGCGGCGTCGCAAGAGGATCGCGCACAAGGCGCGGCGGGCGACCGGCGTGTGCGGGTGTACGAGGTCGCGGTGAGCTACGCCGGGCGTACGTACGAAGAGGGGAAGAAGATCGGCTGGCGCGACGGCGTCGCGGCGATCTGGTGCATCGCGAAGTATGGGCTTTACCTGGTCTGATGCGCATGAGAATCTGCGGCGGCGATCTGCGTTCTTCAGAATCAGCCGCGCATCGCGCCGAGCAGTTCTCGCACGCGCTGGCGTGAGAGGGAGAGGGCCGCGGGGCCGGCGGCGGCGAGGGTCATGACGATGACCGCGACGCATCCCAACAGGATCGGGATCGGCGGGGGGTTCAGGCGGAGATCAAGGCCCCAGATGAGCGTGTTGAGTCGTGTGCCGCCGAAGGCACCCTGGACTCCCATGAGACTTCCGAGCACGCAGGCGGTGAGCGCGACGACGAGCGCCTCTGCAAGAACGAGCCGTGTGAGCAGACTTCGCGAGGCCCCCACCGCTCGCAGCACACCGAACTCAAACCTTCGGGCCTGCACGCCCGCGATGATGAGGTTGGCAACGCCGAGGCACGCGACGGCCATCGCGAAGATGGCGACTGATGAACTGACGACCAGGGCCGTCTTGGCAAATCGCACGATGTCGGCCTTGATTGCGCGGCCGCTGCCAGCAGAGAGAATGCCCGCGGGGAGCAGCTTCTCGCGGATGATCTCGAGGGCCTCCTCGTCATCGATCGTTTCGGCGAGGTCGATCTGGATCATGCCGATGGAGTCGACGCCGAAGATGTCCTTGAGGTCCTTCTGGCTGCCGAAGACGGAGTGGACGCGGGCCTCGGTGAAGTCCTCGCCGACATCGAAGAAGTTGGAGACGATCTCGAGGCCCGGCGAGCCCACGACGCCGACGATCTCGAAGGAGTGCGACTGGCCCTCATCGTCCTTGCAGGTCCATGTGCCGCCGACGCTGGCATTGCTCGCCGTCAGGAACTCGCGCGAGACGATCACCGCGCCGCCCTCGGCGAGGCGCGCCTGAGCAACAGCGGGATCACCCTGGATCCATTCCAGCGCGGTCATGCGAAAGAAGCTCTCAGGCTCGAAGGCGACGAAGAAGGTCTTGATAGAGGTCAGGCCCTTGATGCCGAAGGCCTCGGTCTGGACGGGATGGAGCGAGACGGGGCTCGTGTCGAGGACGAAGTCGAGCTTGCGCAGCTCGTCGATCGTGCGCTGGTCCATCGCGAGGCCGACGACGAACGCGTCGGGAAATCGCAGCTGCTCGATCCAGTCGCGCAGGGCCGCGCCGCCCTGCGTCCAGATGGCGACGAGGAGCGCCAGGCCCGCCATCATCGCGCCACTCGTGAAACCGAAGCGGTAGGGTGTGGCCTCGATGGAGCGACGCAGCAGACCTCGCGGGATTCGGAGCAGAGCGGAGATTGGAGTTCCAAGGAGTCGAGCCGCGGCGAGCGTGGTCGGTGGTCCAAGGCAGAAGTATCCGACCATGTAGATCGGCAGGCCGACCGTGACATAGGTCCAGAAGATGACCTGACCGTTGGTGACCAGGGTGAAGAGTGCAAGATGGAACGCGACGCCGCAGAGGCCTGCGAAGAGGAGCGCGCGCATGACCCAGGGGCTGGGAAGCTTGGCACGGACCGAAAGGGCCGCGAGCGGGCTGACGCGAGAGACCTGGATCGCGGGCCATACCGAGCCGAGCAGACCACAGACCACCGAACCAGCCATGGCCCACAGGATCCTCGCGGGATCGATGATCGGATCCGCGGCGAGCGCCTCCTTGAAGTAGTCCAGCATGAACCACGCGAGCGCAGTCCCGATCGGAACGCCGACCGCGCCGCCAAGGAAGCCGAGCGCCAGCCCCTGCACAATCTGCGAGACGACGAGCTGCGCGCGTGTCGCGCCGATGCATCGCAGCACCGCCAGTTCACGCAGCCGCTCAACAACACCGACGGCAAGGCCAGTGGTGATGATGAACGCTGCGCCGAAGAAGGACATGATGCTCGCGACGAGGAACCCGATCTGGTTGGCTTGCAAGTTGGCCTGCAGTCCGCTGGTGATCTTCTCGGTCGGGAGCAATCTCGCCGACTTGGGAAGCTCCTGCGCGTGCGTGGCGACGAAGGCGAGCGGATCCTGGCTCGTATCGAGTATCAGATCAACCTGGCTGACGCGGCCGGGCTGGCTGCTGACCTGCTGAAGGCCTTCGAGCGTCATGATTGCTGTTGGCGTGCCGCCCAGCGGGGGCGGCGGCGTGAAGCCGACGACCACAAGGCGAATGGGATCATCACCGATGCGGACGACCTCGATCGGGTCGCCGATTGAGATGCCGCCAGCCTGATTGAGTCGCTTGGCCTCATCGGCGGTTGCGACCGATGTCGGGCCCGCGTCGGACTTCATGATGGCAAGTCCGCTGGTGCGAGCGAGGATGGAGAGCCCGGCGGAACCGAGCTGGAAAGTGGTCTGTTGTTGGCTCAAGCGCTTGGCGAGGCTCTCATCAAGGACAATCTCGCCCGGCGCGATGGGCAGTCGCCCAGAGTTGATCGAGATGGGTCGCACGGCGTTCTCGGCCTCGGCGACGATGCCGTAGATTGGTGCGGTGACGCGCAGGTCGAGGGGTGCGCGGGTCCAAGTGCCGTCGGGCCGCGCGGTCCAGATGGGACGGACGAAGCGAAGACCGAGCGAGGCTGTAAGGCGCGGCGCCGCAAGCCGAACGCCGGGCCACTTCGCGGCGGCGTCCGAGAGGGACTGCGGCATCGTCTTGCCGACCCCCGAAGCGCGTAGTCGCACATCGGAGGATCCGACAACGGCGAGGACGCGCTGCTCGATGGCAGCGCGTACGGAACCCAGCGCGACACCGACGGCGGCGATGAGCATCGAGGCCATCGCGACGACGAGGACGAGGAGGATCGCGCGACTAGGCCGCGCGAACAGACTGCTGATACCGAGCCGCCACGCCCGCCGCATCGAGTCCCTCCGTGTTGATGGTGCCCGCGACGCGACCGTCTGCGAGGACGAAGACCTGCTTGCAATGTGAGGCCGCGGCGGGCTCGTGCGTGACCATCACGACGAGCATGTTGTTCTCGCTGGCGATCTCCCCCAGGAGTGTCCAGAGCTTGGCGCTGGTGACGGAGTCAAGGTTGCCCGTGGGCTCATCAGCGTAGAGGACCGGGGGCGAGAAGAGGAGTGCTCGCGCCATCGCGACGCGTTGCTGCTCGCCGCCGGAGAGCGCATCGGGTCTGTGATTGGCGCGGCCGGGCAGGCCGAGCCGCTCGAGCAACTCTCCGGATCGCTTTCGGAGCCAGGCGGTGTCCTCGCCCGCGAGCGCGCCGGGTAGCTCGACATTCTCCGAAGCCGTGAGCGTGGGGATGAGATTGAACTGCTGGAAGACGATGCCGATCTCGCGCCGGCGATAGAGCGTGGCGTCGCGCTCGGAGAGTGTGTGGAGATCGCGGCCCGCGAGAATGATCTCGCCCTTGTCAGGGCGGTCGAGGGCCGCGAGAAGGTGGAGGAGGGTGGACTTGCCCGAGCCAGACTGGCCCATGATGGCGTAGTAGCCCGGCGCATCGATGGCGAGGTCAACGCCGCGAAGGGCGGGGACGTCGCGATCGCCGAGGCGATAGGACTTGTGGACGTTTGTGCACCGGAGCATGGACCCGATCATTCGCAGGCTGGGCCTCGGCGGACGCGGGAAGGGGAGCGAAAAGAAAGAAAGCGAGAACGCGGGAGGGCGAAGCAGTGAGGCAGTGAGAATGAAATGCGTCAGGATGGATGTGGACTCCAGACGTGCTTGGCGTGCGCTTCGAACGCTTGCTGAGCGCGGGCCCGCGTTCTTCCCGTGTTCATTCAGGCAACCACATCGATGAGGCGAGCGGGGCGCTGGGCTGGCGGGGCGTACGCGGCCTGTGCCTTGGCCTTCTGCTCAGTCGGCAATGCTGGGAGCGTCGCGAGAGACGCGGTGTCGGCCGTTGCCTTTCGTGCGGCAGCGTGCTCTGGCTTGGCGTTGGCGGCCGCCATCGCCGCGCGTTCGAGTCGGTCGCGGTTGTTGCTGTCTTCGAGATGCTGCCAGAAGGGGCGAACTGGGCTGCGGTCGGCGTGAATCGGCGTGGACACTTCCACGCAGGCGCTCGTGACGGCCAGACTCGGCGCGACACACGCCGCCGCGCACTCGTGGGGGGCGAGGGCCGCGTTCCCCGGGCCGAAGCACGAGGCACTCTGCCAACCATTCTGGAGTGATGAGACGACCATCTGCCCGAAGAGATGAAACGGGCGTGCCGGATTGGGCTGGGCGGGCGAGTGCCGATAATGTCGCTGCTTGCAGCCTGCGGCGTAGGGCTGCGCATGTTTTCGGCTCTTCTTGTGTGCGGCGTCGGGTGGGTCTGTACCGTCTGTTGATGGCGAGCCACGCACGGATGTGGTGCGCCGATGAGGCGAACGAAGGGAGAAAGCCAGGCGTGCTGAGGACGAGCGATCTTGAGTATGACCTGCCGGAGTCGCTGATTGCGACCTCACCCGCGGAGCCGCGCGACTCGGCGCGGCTGCTGGTGGTCTCGCGTTCGGACTCTTCGCGCCTTGAGCATCGCGTGGTGCGCGACCTGCCCGCGCTGCTCGCGCCGGGCGATCTCATGGTGCTCAACACCACGCGTGTGATCCCCGCGCGGCTCATTGGTCATCGCGCCGACACCGGCGGGCGCGTCGAGGGGCTGTATCTTGATGAAGCCGACGCGTATTTGGGGCATGACAAGTTTGAGAAGAGTGACAGAGCTCACACGAGTGAACTGCCCACGCCCATCGCGGGCGAACGACGCTGGGCGGTCCTACTTCAGGGCAAACGCATGAAGGCGGGCATCGATGTTGCTATCGAGCTCGATGCGCCGGGCAACGCTGGGC
>JBBQGR010000091.1:0-8013 GCA_038323185.1 Phycisphaerales bacterium
GTGCAGTAGAACGTGAGCCCGTTGAGGACCAGCGACGCGAGCGAGAGTGCCGCGAGGAGCGCGATGAGGCGCGATGGCGCGTGGGCGATGGTGTCCAACGCGCGCCGGCTCTCCTGGCTCATGAGCAGCGAGATGAACCACGCGAGCAGGGCGAGAGAGATGCAGAGTGCGAGCGCCTGCACCAGCAGACGCCATCGATTCGACGAGGCGCGGGGCGCGGGTGGCACCTTGCCATCCACCGTGTTCTCAGCGTCGTTCTCATGCGAATTCTGGTTCAACGCGCCTCCGGTGCTGGTGTTGGCGTGGCAGGCATGTCAGGCATGACAGGCAAGGCTGGCGTGACCGGACTCGCATTCGCCACGGGTTCCACCAGATACACGCCCAGTTCCGGCCACATCGCCAGCGGGCGTGTGTGGCTCCGAAGCCACTTCTCAACAGCCTCGGGCGTCAGTGCCGGGTCCGCAAAGCCCGATCGCGAGAGGCGCGTGACCTCCGCCATGTTCACCATGCAGGCGTCGATGCCGCGAGCCTTGAGCGCGCTCGACCACGCCGCGGGATCATCAGGGTTCGCGGCGATGGCCTGCACAAAGATCGAAGTGTCCCAGGTGGTGCTGTAGAGCGTGGAGCCAGTTCTCGCGCGCGTGCTGGGCCGCGTGTAGAAGAGCGGCGTCGCGTCGCCGATGAGGAGAAGTTGCCACGCCCTGTTGAGCGTGAGGTTGACAACGGCCTCGGGCGGGCGATTCGCGAGGAGATTTGTGCGATCCTGCGCCGACATGTCTCCGAAGACGTCCTGCCACACCGCGCCCGTGCGCTCGGCGACGGAAAAGTCCAGCGCGGCAAGTGGGTTGCGATCTCGCTCGCTCGCGAAGATCGAGACGGTCACGATCGACTGGATCCCGATCGTCACGCACCCCAGCGCGGCCCGCCACCGTGCGGACGAGAACGACGCGATCCACAGCCCCACCGCGATGCTGCCGGGCACTATCAGAGGCAGCAAAAACCGGCTCTGGATGTGCGTCGTGGTGAGCCACGCGAGCATCGAAAGGCTCATGAACGCGCCGAGGACCACGAGCGCCCGGCGCAGCGGCACAACCCGCGGCGTCGCGATGCCGATCACGATCGCACCCGCCGCGAGGGCGAAGAAGAGGCCCCACTGCGGATTCGACACGCCTCGAAATCGCGCGATGTCGGCTGGCTGATCGGCCTTTGGCTCAGGAAGAACCGTGAGGCGGAGGCGATCCGCGAAGGACCCGACGAAGGTGTGCCCGCGCGCAAAACGCCGCGTCTGCTCTGCGGTCCAGTGGCCCGTGCCGCCGGAGTCGCTCTGGAACACCGCCGCGGCGAATGGGAAGACCGGGTTTCCCGTCGCGAGCGTGTTGCGCGCGAGCCACGGGGCGAGCATGAGCATGCCCGCCGCGCTCCCCGCAATCGCCACACGGTGCCACTCACGCCCGCGCACGTGCATCGCGAGCACGAGCGCGATGCCCGGCGCGAGCATGATGAGCGCCGTGGGCTTCACTCCGCAGGCCGCGCCCATGAGGACGCCCGCGAGCAGCCCTTTGCGCCACGCACCGAGCCCGGGATCAATCGCGACGATGATCGCCCCCGCAGCAAGGAGGAGCATCGGCGTCTCGTTGTACGCCAGCGACCCGACGACGATGGTCCAGGGCGTCGCGATGGTGACGCCCGCGGCGATGGCGCTGGCCCAATCGCACGCCGCATGATCAAGGCCGAGTCTCGCGCCCCACGCCGCGGCGGCGCGCCCTACGCACCACGCCGCGAGAAGCGAGAGCATCGCGTGCAGCATCTGGCAAGCAAGCAGGCCGATGCCAGCATCGCCGATGAGTGGCGGGGTGCCGGGCGGCCGCAGCGGAAGCATCGCAGCACCCAGGTGCATGAAGGCAGCCTCAACCAGGCTCGGCAGCGCGGAATAGACATTGTGATCAAGAGTCTCAAGCCGTCCGGCCTCGAGCCACTCGCGGGGCAGCTGGAGGTGGTACGAGAGCGCGTCATAACCGCCAAACTCGCTGCTCCAGAGCCAGCCGGGCGTGCACGCCGCGGCGAGAAAGAGGACCGCGATCGCGGGCGAGACCGCGACGCTCGAAGCACGCCATCGCGCAATCCGAACTCCGACGCGCAGCGTGCGGATGAGCTGCTCAAGCCCAAGAGCAAGGCCAACGCCAATGGTACCCAGCGCCACCGCAGAGTTGAGCACGCCAAGCCAGCCAAGCAGGTGCGAGAGCCAGAGCAGCGTGGCGATCCCGAGCGCGGCCTGCAGCGCACCAGCTTCAGCGCTGGCCCGAAACAGGGGCCGCCAGAGCCGCCCAAGACCGATCCCCGCGAAGACGTAGAGAATCGCGGGCGGCCCGGCAAGAAAGAGCCTCTCGACGAGCAGCACCCCGCGAACCCCGGCCGAGAGCGCGCCCTCGGGGCCGATGTTCAAGAGTGCCACGGCCGTCAGCGTGCCAAGCCCAAGAGCGAGCACGAGCATGAGTCGCGCCCGCGCGGCGCGAGCGGCCTCGTCCGCCGCGTCGGCGGCGAGTGATGGGGTCGGCATGGGTGCGGGCTGGTCGGGCATCTGGAAGGAACCTGTGGGAACAGGCAGGGTGCGGGTTAGGATACACGGATGCTCCCTTCGACCTCACCCCCGGTTACAACTCCAGACAGCACGCCCGACGCCGCGCCAGAAGCGGGCCAACAGGCGAGTCGAGTGTGGCCAACCGCACGCGGAAGCGATCCACTCGTGCCCGAGCTGGCCATCTTCGAGCCCCTGTGCGCCGTCTTCCGAAAGAAGCTCCGCACCGAGGGACTCAAGTACACGCCCGAGCGCGCCCAAGTCCTCGACAGCATCATCGGATTCGAGGGAACGTTTGAGGCTGATCGCGTGCTCGAAGTCGTGAAGCGCAGCGGTATCCGCGTCAGCAAGGCAACGGTCTACCGCACCATCCGGCTCCTGCTGGACGCGGGCATCATCCAGCGCGTCCTGTTTGACCAAGAGCAGACGCACTACCAGTTGGTCTATGGCCAGAGCGCCCAGGACCTGCTCGTGCGAGTCGATACGGGTGAGACGATGTCGATCGAGATCGCCGAGATGGTGGCCCTGCGCGAGGCGCTGTGCGCGAGGCTTGGGCTCTCGCCGCTGGGGCATCGGCTGCACATCTTTGCCGAGGCCCGGAAGCCGGAAATGCCACAAGCCTGACGCTCGGGTGCGCGCCTGTCCAATACGAGACAGTTTCGTCAAACCGCTCGGGGCCGGTAGAAGAGTCATCAGCCGAAGCGACGCTTTTTACGGGACGGGGTTCAGGCCCGTGTACATCGGCAGCGCGGAGTTGTTCTCCGCCTTGCCGATCGCTCGCACATGGCCATCGCCCCACTGCGTGTTGCAGCCGGCGTTGTGCCGGAAGTATTCCTTCTGCCAGTCACGGAAGCGCGCATCGCCAGCAGCGATGTCGGGGTTGTACTGCGACAAGTCGTTGAGCGTGTCGCCGTTGGCATCGAGCATGTGCTCGAAGGCATCCTGGAACATGATGAGTGCCGAGGGCTGGTTGATGTCAGAGATGCGCGTGGGGACCGAGTAGATGCGCGAGACACCGCCGCGGCTCACACGCTCGCGGCGCCACCACGTGCGAACGGGCTTGTTGGTCGCGGGATCAATGCGGTCGTCAACGCCGTTGAACCCATACGTCTGGTAGAAGTGATCGGGGTTGAAGTTGGTGCCGTCGGGAAAGGGATCCATGAGCTTGGCGGAGGGGCATCGCCAAACCTGCCAGCCGAGGAAGGGGGGCCTGTTGTTCGAAGTCCAGGGCATGCGCGCGCCGTACCAGGCCGGGTCGATGCTGATGTCGAAGTACGGGTCGTAGATGTTGCCCCAGTACGCCACGTCGGGCGGACCACCGTCGGACGTGAAGTCGTTCTGGTACGGACGCACCATCCGGAGATTGTTCGACTCGTACGGGCCGCTCGAGTTGATCCGCTCGAAGCGCAGGCCGTAGTTCAGGCGCTTGACGTGGTGGAACTCCTTGTTGTCGGCGGTGTAGCTGAAGATCGCGGTGTAGATCGTGCGCTGGTTGGACTGGCAGACAACCTGCCGCCCCGCCTCACGCGCCTTGCCCAAGGCGGGCAGCAGGATTCCGATCAGGACCGCGATGATCGCGATGACGACCAGGAGCTCGATGAGCGTGAAGGCGTGCCCGCTTGCGTGGCGTGCGTGGCGTGGGTTCGAGCGTTGTTTCATGGCGGGAACCTTTCGTTGGAGCGTCAATCTGGAGCGCCGTTCAGATCCGGCGATGTGGGCTGTCGATCAACAATCAACAAATCCTACCCAAGCCGAGCGGCTTTGCCTCTTTGAGCATGTTTAGATTTCGTCAAGATCGAATGTGATTAGGTTCAAGACCGACATGTTCATGTATGAACTTCGCGCCGTCCGCTCGCGACAGAACCCGCGTTTTCATCATGTTTTACGGCATTTTTCGCCGCCTCAGATCGCCATCGCAAGCTGTCTTCATAGAACCTGCGCAATTTTTACTGCAATCTTGACGTAAGAAGACTTGTGTTTGACCTCTTGTGGATTTACGCTCAACACACTCTGCGGGACGCTCTGTCCAGCGGCCGCGGTTGTAGTTCTGGTCTTGTGAGATCGGTCTCACAAGTTCGAGTCTCGTGCGAAACACCGAAGAGGAGCCTGAGTGATGCGTATCTTGAACAAGCAGTCGAGCGTCAAGCTCGCGGCGTTGGCGGGCTTGGCCATCTCGTGCCAGTCGGCAATGGCCCAAACCATTTTCTACAGCCAGGACTTTGAGTCCACGACGCTGACAAACCAGTCGTCGGATCCGACAGTTGTCGCCGCCTGCGGCCCTCAGCCACTGCGCTTCACGCACAACCCGCCCGCCGGCTGGTCGTGGAACACGTGTGATACCAAGACGTACGCCTGTCGAGTTTCGTCGTGCGTTCCCGCTCCAACCAACTGCGGACCCTGCGGCACGACCCAGGGCGTGCGCGAGTGGGAGGGCTGGTCCTTTGTGCAGAAGGATTGGTGGGCCTCCGTTGCCGGCGACCAGAACCGCACCCAGTTCACGCTCGGCACCGGCAACGTCGCCGTCGCCGATCCTGATGAGTGGGACGACCGCGGCGATCCCGACACCACCTGTGGCTTCTACAACGCGTTCATGGGCACGCCCGCCATCAGCCTGACCGGCATCACGCCCGGAACCCTCTCCTTCTCCTTCGATAGCAGCTGGCGCCCCGAGGGCTTCGACGACGCCAACTTCCAGAACAACCAGACCGCCATCATCCGCGCGTACTACACCGTCGGCGGCGTTGAGCAACCCGCCATCGAGATCCTCCGCTGGGACTCTGAGGACGGTGGGCAGTTCTTCAAGCCAGACGCCACCAACGAGAACGTCGTCCTCTCCTCGGCGCAGCTTCAGGCCCCAGCCAGCGCTACCGCCGTCCGCTTCGAGTTCGGCCTCGTCGAGGCCGCGAACGACTGGTGGTGGGCAATGGACAACCTCGCCCTGAGCGCCGACTTTGGCGGCGTCCCTACCACGATCTTCAGCGAAGGCTTCGAGACCGTCGTCCTCGAGCCCGCCTTCCACGAGGTCCCGCCAGCCTGCGGCACCACCTACTGCAACACCAACGTCTACACCCACACCGGCCCCGGCGGAATGAGCATCACCACCACCCCCAACACCACCGGCGGCATCGCCGACTGGCGCGGCTGGTCGGTCACCACCGTCCCCTTCTGGTCCTGCGCTGCCGGCGCTGGCGCTGGCCGCGAAGCCTTCGCCAACGCAACCGGTAAGGTCGCCGTCGCCGACAGCGATCGCTTCGATGATCTCCAGCCTTACGGCGGCGAGATGGGCAGCCTCCTGTCCACCCCCGCCATCAGCATCAGCAGCCGCAGTGGCAACCTGATCGTTCTCTCCTTCGACTCCAACTGGCGCCGCTCGGGCAACCAGAACGCGACCATCACCGCCCGCTTCGATAACGGCGCGCCCGTGCAGGTCCTCCGCTGGGAGTCCGCCGCGGGCCCCAACCAGAAGGCCACAGCCAACAACGAGCGTGTCGCCCTCGCCATCGCGGTTCCCGCGGCGGCCACGATGATGACCCTCGACTTTGACTACATCGGCGACGACAACTGGTACTGGGCCATCGACAACATCAGCGTCTTCGAGGGCGAGGCCACGATCAACTTCGCCAGCAACATCTCCCCCAGCACCGCCGTCATGAGCCTGGCTCCGACGGTCGACTTCGGCCCCTGCACGGCGCCCTGGTCGCCCGACATGCCCGCCGGCTGGACCGACGTCTTCAACCCGCTGGGCGCCTGCAGCCCCTGCGGCCGCCCCGAGTGGGCTGGCTGGTCCGTCGCCTGGCGCGAGTGGTGGGGCTCTCCCCGCGTCGACACCCAGCTTCGTGAGACCTTCGTCCTTGGAACCGGCTACGTCGCCGTCGCCGATCCCGATGAGTGGGACGACCAGGCCAACGGGCAATCCAACTTCAACGCCTTCGCCACCACGCCCAGCATCGCCATGCCCCCGGTTCCCTCCAACCTCCAGCTGAGCTTTGCCTCCAGCTGGCGCGACGAGGCCTTCGACGACGCCAGCTCTTTCGACCCCAACCCGCCCCCCAGCACCATCGACACCATCAGCACCGGCGCTGTCGCAACCGTCAACACCACCGGGCCGCACGGCTTTGTCTCGGGCAACTACGTCACCATCACCGGCAACAACTCCGTGCCTCAGCTCGGACGCGTTCGCGTCACCGTCACCGGCCCCAACTCCTTCGAGGTGCCCGGTGCCAACGTGACCACCGCCGGCACGGGCGGAACCGCAGCTCGCCGCAACACCAACAACCAGACCGCCGTCGTCAAGGCCCTCTACACCGTCGGCGGCGTCGAGCAGCCGGGCGTTGAGGTCCTGCGCTGGGACTCTGACTCCGGTCGCACGGCTGGCCCGACCCAGATCTTCGTCCCACCCAGCCCCTTCTTCAAGGACGACGCTCCCAACGAGACCGTCACCATCCCCCAGGCCAACCTGGCCGTCCCCGCCGGAGCTCAGTCCGTCAAGTTCGAGTTCGCCCTCGTCAACGCCCGCAACGACTGGTGGTGGGCTGTTGACAACATCCGCCTCGACGGCAACGGCAACAACCTCTTCACCGAGGACTTCGAGGTCCTCTCCAACGGCCAGACCGCTCCCACCGAGCTCGCCCCCATCAACGCCTGCTTCTACTACTCCACGGTCGCGGCCCAGAACGTTTCCCTCGAGACCGACAACAGCGGCCTCATCAACTGCTCCGGCACCTTCGACTTCGAGGGCTTCAGCGCTTGGCTCACGCAGGCCTGGGCTCGCGGCGCGGGTGGCGGCCTCCGCGCGCAGTTCGGCGCCCCCACCGCCTTCGTCTCTGACTTCGCTGCCAGCGGCTGCGGTGGCACCGCCCGCCTCCTGACCCCCAACTACAGCATCGCAGCCATCAACCCCAACTCCATCAACATCGCCTTCCGCTCCGGCTGGCTCAACACCGCAGGCCACGTCTCCCGCATCGAGGCCTCCTACGACAACGGCAGCACCTGGAACACCGTTCTCCTCTGGAACGCCTCCAACAAGGCCACCGCCACCGACGAGATCGTGAACGTCCCCGTCAACAACCCGCTGGGCGCCACCCAGCTCAAGGTCCGCTTCAGCGACGCCGCCTCCGGCTGGTGGGCCCTCTCCAACCTCTCCGTCACCGGCGTGGTCGGCACCCCGGTCATCGCCTGCAACTACGACTTCAACCAGGACGAGAACGTCGACCTGACCGACGCCCAGCAGATGGCGCAGGTCTTCGTCGGCCTTCTCACGCCCGAGGCCAACTGGCTCGACGGCGACCTCAATCGCGATGAGAACGCCGACCTGACCGACGCCCAGATCCTCGCCCAGTTCGTCGTCACCGGCGTCT
Source organism: Phycisphaerales bacterium (assembly GCA_038323185.1). GTDB lineage: Bacteria > Planctomycetota > Phycisphaerae > Phycisphaerales > UBA1924 > JBBASU01. Next base: position 7,933 of record JBBQGR010000091.1, read on the forward strand.
GCAACTTCTAAGCCCTTCCTCCCATCAGGGAGGTTTCAGGCTCACGCTCAACACTCCCGCCCTACTTCTGCTCCTCACACC
>JBBQGR010000092.1:0-8010 GCA_038323185.1 Phycisphaerales bacterium
CTTGGCATCGCCTCATCGGTATACCGGCAATTGTGGGTTATTGTCAGGTTGTCATTGTCTGCGGATCGGGTACGCTCCTGAGTGCGCAGGGCTTGTCGCGGCGGGTTGCCGCGGGGCTTGCGTGCTTTGAGAGGAGTTGCACGTTGCGTACTTCGCGTGGTCTTTTGATGTCGGTGTGTTCGGGACTGGGCTTTGGACTTCTGGCAGCGGGCGCGATGGCGCAGCCGTGCACGCCGGGCTGGGATGCCACGATTGGCAATCCCGCCGCGACCGACGGGTACATCGGCGCGATCTGGAAGTACGATAATGAGATCGTCGCCAGCGGCTCTTTCACGGCTGCCGCCGGTGTTGCGAATACGTCCTACATCGCGAGCTATAGCCCCGGGTCCAACGCTTGGTCGGCGGTGGGTAACGGGCTGGGCATGGGCATCAGCAACGCGTTCGGAACTTCGTTTGCGACGTACAACGGCGACCTGATCGTCGGCGGCTTCTTCGCGAATGCCTCGGGCGTCGCGGATACCAAGAGCCTCGCGCGATGGGACGGCACCGCGTTCCATTCGCTCGGCACGGGCTGGGCGTTTGACAGCGTGAATGCCGTGTGGTCGCTGCTCACGAGCGATGCGATCGGCGGGCAGAACCGGCTCTACATCGGCGGCGGATTCGGGACGATCGCGGGCCAGCCCGCAGGGTCTGTGGCGATGTGGGACGGGACGACGCTGACGCCGATTGCGTCGTCGATGACGCTGGTTGGGATCAACCCGATCGTCCCCGCGCTCACGACCTTTGATGATGGTCAGGGCGGCGGCACGCAGCTCTATATCGGTGGGCGCTTCTCGGCCGTCGATGGAGTTCCCGCGAACATGATCGCGCGCTGGAACGGGACGACGTGGTCGGCGGTTGGAACGAACCTCGTGCCGCGCAACGCTGCGGCGGAGATCGATGCCTTGCTTGTCTATGACGATGGCACCGGCCCTGCGCTCTACGCCGGTGGCACCAACCTCCGCATCAACAACGAAACCATCAACCGCGCCACCGTCAAGTGGGACGGGACGACGTGGTCGCCGGTCGGGCAGGCGTTGACGGGCCGCACATGGACGCTCGCGGCGTTCGATGATGGCTCGGGAACCAAGCTCTACGCTGGCGGCACGCAGTCGGCCGTGGGCTTCATCTATCGACTCGAGAACAACGTGTGGGTCGCGTATGACGGCGGCGCGAGCGCTCAGGTCGTTCGGCTTCTTGTTGATGGCAACACGATGTACGCCGCGGGCTCGTTCACGACGGCGGGTGGTCAGGCGACCAGCCGCATCGTTGCTCGGCGCGGCTGCGCGTCTGGCTCTGCGTGCGACTACGACTTCAACCAGGACGAGAACATTGACCTGACCGATGCGCAGCAGATGGCGCAGGTTTTCGTCGGACTTCTCACGCCCGAGGCCAACTGGCTCGACGGCGATCTCAATGGCGATGAGAACGCGGACCTGACAGACGCGCAGCTTCTCGCGGCGTATGTCGTGACGGGCGTCTGCGGCGTGTGATGACCTTGATCAAGTGCCACGATCATCATCTGGTTTGAGATGATGATCGTGGAGAGCATGGACCTTCGGAGCCGTCGGCGCAAGCCGACGGTTCTTTTTTGCCGCGTGTTCGTGTCCTACGGCGCGAGGCCGACGCGTTGGATGCCGAGCTGCGCGCACCACTCGTGGACTTGCACGACCTGGTCGTACGAGACCAGGTCGCCAGCGTCGATGAGGACGATGAGGTTGGCGGCGCCGTGACGCTGTGCGCGGCGAGCGAGCGCGTCGCGCAGCTCGGCGAACAGGATCTCGGTTTGCTCCGGTGTCTGGGTGCCGAGGTTGGTGCCGCGGTCGCGGAGCGAGACGCGCGTGGCCGCGTCTGCGGCGGTGGAGCTTGGCGCTGCATCGCGGCGCAGCTCGATGCGCACGCGGACGTCGGAGTCTGGCGACTGCTGGGCCGACGAAGCGCGCGAGGCCAGCCCGCTGCGCAGGAACCACTCGGGGCCGAGGATCGCGGTGCTCGCCATGAAGAAGATGAGGATCACCATGACGACATCGACCATCGGCGTCATGTTGGGGCCGTGGTGCGAGTCGAACGTTGCACGCGCGTTGCGCATGCGGAAGGGGCGGCTGCGGCCGATCATGGTGCGCCCTCCGGAGCGCTGGCTGGCTCGTCGCCGGATGCGCTGCGCGATGCGACGAGCTTGACGCTGGTCAGCCCCGCGCCGCGGCAGGCTTCGAGCACGGGACGCACCTGCGCGAAGTCGAGCGCGCGATCGGCGCGGATGTGGATGACGGGCTGCGTCGCGGCGGCGTCGGGGAAGCGCGCGAGCAGGAGCGGCGCGACCTGCTCGATCGCGAGTGTGCGCCCGTCGATGATGATCTCCGCGGTGCCGGTGGCGGCGGGCGGCATGATGTTGATCACGAGCGCGGCGGTCGCGGACTCACTAGCACCGATGGCGGACGCGGGAAGGTCCAGCCGCGCCTGACGCTCGGTCGCGAGATTGCCGACGATGAGATAGAAGACGATGAGCACCATGACGACATCGATCAGCGGCGTGACGTTGATCTTCGCACCGGGAGAGCCGTGATGATGGAGGCGGAGTCGCATGAGGAGGGGAAGGCACTGGGCACTAGGCACTGGGTACTAGGGTCGGAGAAAGGCAGGGGTCGAAGACTTGGAGACGGATGGGGTTCGTGAGGTCGTCAGGAAGGATCGACACTTTGAACATGGAGATGAGCACTTGGCGCTTTGACCCTCTGGCCATTTGCTTGTCACGCTCGCGCGTCTTCGCGGGCTGGGATTCGTTCGACGATCTCGGCGGCGACGACGGTGGCTCGGGTGCAGAGGCGATCGACGACGTTGCGGTAGATGCCGTAGACGAGCAGGCACGGGATCGCGAGGCACAGGCCAAGGAGTGTGTGGAAGAGGGCCTTGGAGATTCCCAGCGAGAGATCTGCCGGGCCAGCCTGGCCGCCGGACTCGCCGAGGCTTGTGAACGCGAGGATCATGCCCCAGACGGTGCCTGCGAGACCGATGAGTGGCCCGAGGTTGCCGATGACGCTGAGCAGATCGATCTTGCGGAACCAGCGTGCGGACTCTTCGGATGCGGCGAGTTCTGCGGCGTCGCGGATGGCGGCCCGATCACGCCCCGTGAGTGCGAGCGCGGGGCGGATGACGCGAGAGAGGAGTGAGTCGTCGTCGCGCACGGCGAGATCGACATCCTGCCAGCGTGCCGCGCGAGCGAGGTCGAGAAGTCGCCCCGAGAGCGCGGCGGGAACGATGTTCGCCGCGCGAACCTCGATGATGCAGACGACGATGACGGCAACGCCGATCACTGAACCGAGCAGGAGCACGATGGTGAAGAAGTCAAAGGACTGAACGAAGAGGCCCCAGAGCCCGCCGCTACCGGCCGCGGGAGGAGAGGATTGAGCGAGCGTGCAGAAGTCGATGATGGTCATGAGTGCGGGCATGGTAGTGGCGAAGTGGCGGAGGGGCGAAGTGGTCGCGTGGTCACGTGGTCACGTGGTCACGTGGTCACGTGGTCACGTGGTCACGTGGTCACGTGGTCACGTGGTCGAGTGGTCAAGCTATGCAAGGTCGCCGAAAACGTTAGAATTCTGCCTGCTTGTCTTCCTGCCTTCCTGCCTTCCCCCTCCTCGTCACTCCTCGCCTTCCTTGATCTCGCGTGTTGTTCGGTACCCTTCGCTGAGCCAGCCGTGCAGGTCTGCGAGGCGGGCTCGTTCGCTGGCGAAGGGATATGTCTCGCTGGTTGGCGCGACCCACGCGCCGGTGGTGCGGCACTGAATTGGCGGGCGATCGCGGATCATCGCGGCTTCGGGGCGGGCGCTCCACGCCGCGGGAATGCTGAGCGTCATTCGGCGTGCGTGTTCGCCGCTGGCTTCGAGCGTGATCGCGAGGAGCAGTTCTGCTGGCGCGAGCGACTCTGGCGGCAGGCGGTCGGGCCACTCGATGATGGCGATCGAGCCGCCGCTCGCGATGGGCGTGGGCGTGCGCGTCCGGGCGTCGAACATCTGGTCCCAGCCCGCGGCCTCGAGGTCATCGGAGGATGTGACGCGGTAGGCGTCGATGTGGATGATGCGTGCAATCGGTGACTTGGTGCGTGCGTCGCTCGCTCGCACCGCGCGGTACTCGTGCGCGAGGACGAAGGTCGGGCTCGCGATGTCGCGCTCGCTTGCGCCGAGCGATGTGGCGAGCATGCGCACGAGCGTGGTCTTGCCCGCGCCGAGGTCGCCGCGGAGCAGCACGGTGTCGCCGGGCCTGAGCAACTCCGCGAGTGCGCGGGCCATCGCGGCTGTGGCGCCGATGCTGGCCAAGTCGCGCGCGAGCAGCGCCGGAGGATCACCATTGCTTGCGATGATGGCCGCGTCAGCCATGGGCGTTCTCGTCGCGTTCCATTGGCGTGGCGCGAGGCTTGGACGGGTCCGGCGGCGACTCCCAGTAGAACTCGGTCGTGTCGAAGGAAAGGTCCGCGATCGCGTCCTCCACGAGGCCGACATCCTGGGCTACTTGGCCCATCTCTGCGGCGGCGCGGCGGTTGCCGGCGCGGTCGCCGGGGTGTTCCAGCTTGATGATGAGCTGCGTGACCAGCGCGCGCTGCTGCGTTACGCCGGTCTCTTTCCACGCGCGAAGGTCTTCAAGGCCCGCGGGTCCGAAGCGGTGGATTGAGATCGCCGCGAGGTGCGCGTCGCCCTCGATCCGGTTGCTTGCCAGGTGCGGGATCAGCAGGCGTGTCGCGCGGACGCGGAGTCGCTCGCGGTTGCCAGCGCTCGCCGCGGCGGCGCAGAGTAACTGCTGCTGCGCATCGGCCGAGTCGCGCCCGCGCTCCAGCAGCGGCTCTGCCTGCGCGGCGTGGCTTGACGGACACTTCGCGCCGTTGATCGCGTTGGTCAGCGTCAAGCGGACGTAGCCGTCGTCGGCCTCGGCATTGCGCGGCAAGTTGTCGTGTGCGAGGCCCTCGTGCGTCATGCGCCGGAGCTGCTCTGAAGGCGGGACATTCAGACTCCGGAGCAGCTTCGCCGCGAGGTGACGCTGCTGCATGTCCTTGGAATCCAGCGACGTCTCCATCGCTGGCTGTGCTGCAACGCCGAGCGTTCTCAGGCCGGATATGGCCTGTATCGCCGAGCGCTCAGGATTCGTTGCGAGGTTCGCGACAAGGCGCGATGCTTTCGGTGTCACGTCTGCTTGAGCTGGCGCGTCTTTCGTGGCTGGCGTGGCTGGCGTGGCTGGCATGGCTGGCACGGCTGGCACGATGGACGATGGCTCGGGCTTGATGGCTTCGGGCTGTGCTGCACTCATCACTGACGCGACAAGGGCCACGCAAACGGTGTTCAAGCGTCACCTCCGGAACTGCCATGCTCGTAGCCGAGTGTGCGACCGTCGACGCTTGACCCGTCCGCGAGCCGCACTCTCGCGCCCGGGCCCGATTCTGCGACGAGGATACGTCCGATCAGCGTGATGCGAGTGGCCAGCGCGGCGCTGAGGTCGGCGGCGGGAGTGTTGGGGGAGGCCGCGATGAGCAGCTCGTAGTCCTCACCTGCGCGGCACGCCTCGATGATCCCCGGAACGCCCGCCGCCAGCGGCACGATTGTGCCGTCGATCTCGACGACAACGCCGCTCGCGATGCCCATGCGCCATGCGTCGATGCCGAGGCCATCGGAGATGTCCATCATCGCGTGCAGGTTGGCGCCGAGCGTGCGGCGCAGCGCGAGCCCCTCCGCCACGCGCGGCGTGAACCAGAGGTGTTTCTCGCCCGCGACCGCTCCGGGTTTTCCGGTCCCCGGCACATAGGCGGCGGCGACGGACGCGGCGCCGTGCGAGCCGCCGATGGTGCCCGTCACGTAGACGATGTCGCCCGCGCGTGCACCGCTGCGCAGGATTGGTGGGCCATCGCACTCGCCCATGATGGTGATTGAAAGGACCAGCGGCGAGCCATCGGGTGCGCTGGCGATGTCGCCACCGACGAGTGGGCAGCTCATCGCCGCGGCAGCCTCGTGGACGAGATCGAAGAGCGCGTCGGCGCGATCCTGCGGATAGGACGCGGGGAGCACAACGCTCGCGAGCGCGGCGACGGGAACGCCTCCCATCGCGGCGATGTCGGACATCGGGCGCGCGATGGCCTTGTGCGCGATGCGATCCAGCGGCGTGGTGCTGAGGAAGTGGCGGCCCTCGACGACCTGATCGACCTTGAGGAGCGTGCGGTGCTGGCTGGTGTGCGAGGATTGCGAATGGCTGGTGATGACGGCGCAGTCGTCGCCGGGCCCGACCTCGACGCGTGGGAAGCGTGCGGAGAGTGAGGCGGAGCGGCGCTGGATGTGCGAGAGGAGATCGATCTCGCGCATGAGAATCTCCATCAGCGAGAGACGCACGCGTCGGCGAGGCGGCGCATGAGCGGGACGATGATGAACGCGCCGGGGAGCGCGACGAGGAACGCGATGGCGAAGCCGCGCATCCAGCGGCCGATGAGATCGCCGCGGACGCCGGTGTTGAGGAGGGTCATGGCGAGCGAAATCACGAGGCTCATGGCGAGGACCATGAGGACGACGAAGAGGATGTTTCCGCCTTTGCGAGACAGCACCGGCAACTTCTCCGAAGACTTCCGAAACTACTTCTTCTGTTCTGGCGTGTTCTCTTCGGACTTCTTGTCTGAGGCGGGCGGATTGAGCCCGAGCGCTGCCGCGAGTTCGGTGTCGAGTGCGCGTGCGCCGGGCGAGCCGGTGGTGAGCGCGAATCCGCCGGCGTAGTCCCACATGCACCAGCCGATGCCGGCGCCCTCGAGCGCTTCGCGCAGGTCGCGCGTCCAGGCGAGGCGCGAGGCGCGCGGCGAGTGCTCGATGTAGACCCCGAACTCGCCGCACCAGATCGGAACCTGGTGTGTCGTGGCCCAGGTCTGCACGAGGCTGATCTCGCCTGCGATGCGGTCTTTGTTCCAGGGCTTCTTCGCGAAGTCGCGCACGGACCATGCGCCGTTCTTGGCGTCCTCGTCGTTCTCTCGTCCTTTGAGGACTGCGGCGGCGACGGCTTCTGCGTTGGCTTCGCTGGATGGATACTCAAGGCCCGTGATGTGCTTCCAGCCCGCCCAGCCCCAGTTTGCGCCCTGGTGGGTGAAGATGTGGGGCTCATAGAAGTGGAAGGAGTAGACGACGTTCTTGTCCTCGTGCGGGAAGAGACGCTTGAGTCCTTCGGGTCCGCCCCACTCATCGCCGGTGGCGATGATCGTGTGGTCCGGCACGCGGTGGCGGATGGTCTTGATGAGGCGATCCTGAGCCTGCCACCACAGCGTGGCGTCCTTGATGTTGTGCGGCTCGTTGAGAAGCTCGATGAAGACCATCTCGGGATCGGTCTCGGCGATGATCGGCGCGAACTCGCTCCAGAACATCAGCAACAAGTCGATGCGAGCGTCGCGCGGATCGATCGCCAGCCAGGGGCCTTGCTTGCTCGTGTGCGGATCGAAGACGACCGCGATGCCCGCGGCGTTGATCCGCTTGATGTCGGCGAGCAGCGGCTCGAGTACTTCCATGTCGAAGTGGCTGCCGGGCGTCTTCCAGAGCGCATCGGGCTCGACGGGCAGGCGCACGTGCGTGATTCCCGCGGCCTTGAGGGCCGCGAGGTCCGCGTCGGTGATGAACTTCTGGCGCGTCTCGAGCGTCGCGTCCTTGGGGAGCCAGTACCAGTGTGAGAGGTTCACGCCCTTGGCGAGCCGCGCGAGGCGCGAGGCGGGAACGGGCGTGGTCGAGACGTCGCCGGGAACCGTGGTCACGCCCGGGGGCTGGGCGCGAGCGGCGGGAATGCAGAGCAGAAGGATTACGGTAGCCAGAGCCGCGGCCGCCGCGATGGGTCGGCGGAGGGCGGCGCGGGGAGTGATGGGAAGAGAACGGATCATCATGCCCGCAGGATAGTGAGCTCGGGCCTTGCGAACCTGCCCGCGCAGGGCAATCGTGTTGGTCGAGTTTGAAGCGATCGCGAGGCGTAATTGTC
>JBBQGR010000093.1:0-7998 GCA_038323185.1 Phycisphaerales bacterium
AAACAGATGCGTTGCACACTCATTGCGGCTTTCAGCGTTGCCCTCGTGGGCCTTGCTGGCTCGACCGTCGCTCAGCCGGTCACAATCAAGAACGACTCGCTGGTGAACGGCTCGACGGCCGCGGTCCAGCTTGGGTTCATCAACAATGAGATCGGGTGCACGACCTTCTGGCCGGGCGGGACGCCGGGCCTGACGGCGAACATGTTCCCGCTACGCGTGAAGCGTGTGCAGATCTTCTGGAAGAGCTTCTTTGGCTCTGCGACCAATCCGGTGCAAGAGTCCATCAACATCTACAGCGGCTGGATCAACCCCGCGCCGAACCTGATCTTCGAGAGCGATCCGCCGCAGATGATCGACGGGGTGCTCAACGAGTTCAACTTCGAGTCCGAGAACATCGTGATCACGAGTCCAGGACCCTTCTCGGTCTGCTTGAAGTTTGCCGACGCGCCCGGCGGCGACGGCGGCACGTTCGACATCAACAAAGCCTCGCTCGTGACCGACACCAACGGGTGCCAGGCGATCTTCAACATGATCTTCGCCATTCCCGGCGGCTGGAGCAGCCTGTGCGGGTTCGGCGTCTCGGGCGATCTGGTCATCCGGGCGGTCGTCGAGCGCGTGCCCCAGTCGCTCTGCGACTACGACTACAACCAGGACGAGAACGTGGATCTGCTCGATGCCCAGCAGATGGCCCAGGTCTTTGTCGGGCTGCTGCCGCCCGGCCCGGGTTGGCTGAGCGGCGATGTCAACGGCGACGAGAACGCGGACCTGACGGACGCCCAGATCCTCGCGGCGTACGTGACGACCGGAGCCTGCCCGTTGTAAGCAGTGTGTTCGGTAATTTCAGACTCCGGACAAGAATGCGCGAAATTTCTTGACGCGCCCGCAACATTTGGTACACCAAGGATCGCATCGAAGAGTGTTCCTCGATCTCTCTGCCTGTGGTGCTCTTCCCGTCTCCAACGTCCGACGACTCAGTTGGCCAATTTCTGGCCTGACCATCCAAGCGTTGACCCAACCGAACGACGGCGACCACTCCGGACAGGAGCGAGTCGTCAGCGAATTGGTCCGATCTATCTCTTTCGTGCCTCGTTCCGTCGTGTCTCGTCGTGTCGTGTCGTGTCTTGCAGTGTTCCGTCGGGAGAACCCGACCTCACGTCCTGAACAGGTGTCCCGAATCGGCATCCCGACTTTGAGCCCGCAGTCTGCCGTTCGGCGTGACACGCTCGCCAGCCCTCGTACTCGGAGATATGTTCCCATGGCTGAGATGATCCTCCCAACCGATTTCGTCGCTGCTTCAGTCGCCGGTACCGCCAAGCCCGCCCATGCTTCACGCGCTCGCCGCGTCTTTGGCGTTGCCGCGGCACTGGTCGCGCTGGCCGCGGCGGCCACCGGCGTGATGGCGGGTCCGACCGAGCGCGCCCTCCTCGCTCCTTCGGCTCAGGATCCTGTCGTCTCGTTTAAAGACGGACGTGTGCTCTTCGCCGATGGCGTGGTGATGTCGATCAACGGTGGAGCGGTCAGCGGCGGCGACCCCTATGACCTTGGCCCGATGGCCGCGTGCTTTGCCGAGGGCTCCAACCCCACGCTCCAGCAGATGCGGGCGCTCAACGAGATGATCGAGGCCTCCGGGTACGGCTCGCGCTACAACCGCAGCACCCGCTGGAGTAGCACCGTGATCGGTGGCGTCGGCGCCGTTGGCGATCCGATCACGATCACGTGGTCGTTCATTCCAGACGGCACTGCGATCAACGACAGCTTCGGCAACGATGTCTCCAGCACCTTTGCCGACATGGACATCAAGTTCGGAGGCAATCGTGCCCTGTGGATCACGCAGTTCGTCAACTCCTTCGCACGCATCTCGGCCCTCACGGGCATCGAGTACGTCCGCGTGACCAGCGGCGCCAACGAGTGGGACGATGGGGCCGCGTGGGGTACCGGCGGCGGAGCCAACGGCACCGGCCGCGGCATGGTCCGGATCGGCATGAAGCAGATCGACAACGGCGGCGGCATCCTCGCCTACAACCAGTTCCCCAATGGCGGCGACATGGTGATCGACGAGGACGACAACTGGGGCTCGTCCGCCAACACGTACCGCTTCCTTCGCAACACCATCATGCACGAGCACGGGCACGGCCTGGGCTTCGCGCATGTCTGTCCGAGCGGCGCGCTCATGGCACCGTTCCTCTCCACTTCCTTCGACGGCCCGCAGCAGGACGACATCCGCGGGATGCAGGCCAACTACGGCGATCCTTCGGAGTTCAATGACACGCAGGCGCTGGCCTTTGACCTCGGCACGCCGACGGTGGGAACGGCGGCGACGTTCGGGAACATTCCCTCGCCAGCGGTCTCCAACGCCGCGAACCTAAGCCTAAATCCCGGTGCCAGCAATACCGCGACGTCGGACAATGACACGGACTGGTACAAGCTCACGACCCAAGAGCAGCGCCTGGTTGACATCACGGTGACGCCCATCGGCAGCAACTACGCCGACTATGACCAGAATGGCGACGGCTCCTGCCAGACGGGCGCGGCGAACATGAACGCGCTCGCTCAGGCCGACCTGCAGTTCCAGGTCAACAGCGGCACGGGCGCGATCCAGCTTCGAACGCAGAACGCGACCGCCGCCGGAGCGGCCGAGGTCATCAGCGGCCTGCTCATCAACTCCGGCACCAACACTTTCCGCGTGAACGCCGCGAGCAACTTCACGAACGCTCAGGCTTACCGAATCACGATCCTCGTGCGCAACACCAACCTGGCGCCCAGCGCCACCGACGGCGTGCTGACCACCGGCGTTCGCGTCACGTGGCCCATCATTCCCGATGCGACGGGCTTCTTCGTCTCTCGCAGCACGGTTGACGACATCGCCAGTTCCTCCAGCGTCTCGGGCACGCTCCCGGGAACCGCCACGAACTTCGAGGACACCACGGCCGTCCCCGGCACGAGCTATTTCTACTGGGTCCGCGTGACCCAGACTGGCTCGGCCACCCAGCGCCTGCTCGCCAATGGCGGCGAGACGGGCTTCCGCAACATCGCCCCAGTCGCCAACGCCGGACCTGATCAGTCCCTCTCGCTCGCCAACGGCCAGACGACCCGCGCCGTAACCCTCAACGGCTCGGGCTCAAACGATCCCGACGGCTCGATCAGCGGGTACAACTGGAGCATCAACGGCTCGCCCGTCGCGACCGGTGTCTCACCCACGATCAACCTCGCCGCGGGCTCGTACACCATCCTGCTGACGGTCGCGGACAACCGCAGCGCCCTCGGCACCGACACGGTCCAGATCACGATCAACAACGCGACCAACGAGCTCCCCGTCGCCAACGCTGGCGGAGATCAGACACAGACGCTCGCCATCGGCGCCTCCACAGCGCCGGTCTCGCTCAACGGTTCGCTCTCGAGCGACCCCGACGGGACCATCGCCTCCTACGTGTGGTCCATCGGCGCCACGCCCCTGGCGACGGGCGCGATGCCGAACGTCAATCTGCCTCAGGGCGTCCATGTCGTCACGCTCCTCGTGACCGACAACATCGGCGCTACCGATGACGACACCGTGACGATCACGGTCAACGAAGCCCCGAATGTCCCGCCGGTTGCGAACGCTGGCGCGGATCAGACGGTGAACATCGCTCCCTCCGAGTCCACCGCATCAGTCACGCTCGATGGCACTGCCTCCACCGACCCCGACGGCGGCGGCATCGTCGACTACACGTGGTCGATCGATGGCACGCCCGTCGCCACCAGCGTCTCGCCCACCGTCAACTTGGCCGAGGGTGTCTACGTCGTCACGCTTCTGGTCACGGACAACCGTGGCGGCATCGACAACGACACCGTCACCATCACCGTCAACGCTTCCAGCAACGCCGATCCCATCGCCAACGCTGGCCCTGATCAGAGCGCCGTTCTTGAGGGCGACGCCATCGATGTCTCGGTTTTGATGGACGGCACCGCTTCCAACGACGCCGACGGGACCATCTCGTCGTACGCATGGCTCGTCAATGGCCAGACCGTCGGCACCGGCCCGGCCCCCAGCATCCTCCTGACCGAGGGTGTCAACGAAGTCACGCTGATCGTCACTGACAACCTCGGCGCCACCGGCTTTGACAGCCTCGTCGTCTCCGTCGGCCGCTCCTGCAACTACGACTTCAACCAGGACGAGAACGTCGACTTGGCCGACGCTCAGCAGATGGCCCAGGTCTTCGTCGGCTCGCTCACGCCCGAGGCCAACTGGCTCACCGGCGACCTCAACCGCGACGAGAACGCCGACCTGACCGACGCGCAGCTGCTTGCTCAGTTCGTCGTGACCGGAAGCTGCCCGTTCTAAGTGGTGCGAGAAGGCCTTAGGCACGAGGGGAAAGGCGAAGACACTCGCGCTTGTTCGACTTGTGAAGGGGTGGGCTGTTTGCCCGCCCCTTTTCTTTCCACCCTTCTCGCAGGAACGGTTTGACGCTTGGATCTTGGCCGCGTGAATTCGCTCGGGCCTCATGGTGTGTGCGAGTCCACGTTGGTATTCTCTCTCTATCTCTCTCTCATTGCTGGATCAGTGTGCCCGATCATGACAACGCTCACCCGCACCACCATCGTTCTTGGCGCGCTGACCCTTCTCTGCGGCTCGGCCTCGGCGCAGCTGCGCGTCGCGACATGGAACATCTCCAACTACAGCGGCGAGGCCGCCCTGACCGCGCCGATCCAGACCGCGGTCTATGGCTCCTTCGCCGGGCGTGCTTTCAGGCCCGACGTGCTATGCGTGCAGGAAGTTGAGTCCGCCGCGGCCCTCACCACGCTGCGCGACGCGCTCAACGCCGCGATGGGCAGCCCCGGCGATTGGGCCGCGGCTCCGTTCGTCAACGGCGCCGATACCGATGGCGTCGTCCTCTACCGCACCAGCCGCGCCACGCTCATCGCAAGCACCACGATCGCGGTGGGCTCTTCGGACAGCACCAACCAGCCGCGCAACACGTATCGCCACGATCTACGCCCGATCGGATACGGCGCGAACCCGGCCAACACCATCGCGATCTACAACGTGCACATGAAGGCTGGCGCCACGGGCACGGATCAGTCCCGGCGCCTCGTCGAGGCCCAGCGCATCCGCGACAACGCCCAAGGCATCGATACCAATGGACCCGGCTCCGCGATGCCCGCGGGCTACCAGATCCTCGTGCTCGGCGACTTCAACTGGCAGAGCTCCGGCCAGGCCGCGTACATCGAGCTCACCGGCGCGCAGGCCAGCAACCTCGGCCGCTTCTTTGATCCCATCGCCCGCGCTGGCAACTGGAACAACAACCCCACCTTCAGCGTGATCCACACGCAGGATCCCGCCACGCAGATGGACGACCGTCTCGACACAATCCTGCTCGGCGCACCACTACTCGACGGCCTCGGCATCGAGTACATCGGTGCGCTGACCTCGCCGCAGAACCCCGTCCCATTTGACCTCTCGACGTGGAACGATCTGAATCATTCGTACCGCTGCTGGGGCAACGACGGCGCTTCGTTCAACACAACGCTCCGCACCACCACCAACACAATGGTCGGCCCAGTGATCGCGCAGGCACTCATCGACTGCACCAGCGGCGGCGGCCATCTTCCGGTTTTCCTTGACCTTCGCATGCCCGCGCGCATCAACTCCGAAACACTGCTGGACTTCGGCACCGTCACGCAAGGCCGCGCAGCCCCGACACGCACGCTCAACGTCTCGAACTTCGGAGATACAGCGCGCTGGACTGCCGCAGGACTCGACACGCTCGCATACGCGCTCCCCGCCGCCAGCGGCTTCACCGTTCCCACCGGTCCCTACACCGACGCGCCCGGCGGCAGCGGCAACACGCACATCATCGCGATGCCCACCAGCTCGCTTGGCTTCCTCGCCTCAAGCCTCGTCATTACCAGCAACGATCCGGATCGGCCCACGCGCACCGTGACACTCCGAGGCACCGTCGTCGCCAACATCTCGCCTGTCGCGCGTGCCGGAGCGGACATCACCATCGTGGACGAGGACAACTCGGGCAGCGAGCCCGTCAACGTCTCGGGCGCGACCTCCACCGATGCTGATGGAACGATCATCAACTTCGCATGGAGCCTCGGCCCCACGATCCTCGCAAGCGGTCCCAATCCCGGCGCGACGCTCACGCTGCCACAGGGCACAACCACCGTCACACTCACCGTGACCGACGACCTCGGCGCGACCGCGACCGACACCATCGTCGTCAACGTCCTCGCCGCCACGGGCGGCAACCCCTGCGACTACGACTTCAACCAGGATGAGAACGTCGACCTGACCGACGCGCAGCAGATGGCCCAGGTCTTCGTCGGCCTCATCACGCCCGAGGCCAACTGGCTCGACGGCGATCTCAACGGCGACGAGAACGCCGACCTGACCGACCCGCAGCTTCTCGCGGCGTACGTCGTGACCGGCAACTGCGGCGTGTAAACAAGTGCCACGATCATCTGCCCTGGGATGATCGCGGAATGCGTGAACTCAACGAACCGCCCGCGAAAGCGGGCGGTCTTCTTCGTTCGCAAACACACCGCAGGCTTGCGCCCGTCGGCTCGGAAGAAGCGGCGCGCCGGGGACCGGCACCGCCTGGCGAACTGCGGTGCTCGGGTGCGGGTCTCTTGGCCTGCCTATACTCGGGCTCAAGCCAGTGGCCTCAGTCTACTTTGGACACGCGTCCACACGCGAGTCCGGATCGTTCTGGGAATCTCTGGCGGCCTCGATCCGGTGGTCATCCACCGGCCCACCTCGCTCGCGTGAGCACTGCTGGGTTCCGAGGCTGAACAGTCCGCTCCCCGCGTTTGCCGCGCGTGCCATGCACGATCCGCAGCAGCCAGGGAGCCCCAGTACGGCCTTCCTCGCCCAATCGTTTTGGTGCATGGATCGCCCGAAACACACGGCGCTTTGCCGTAACGAGCGCTCGCTCTGCGCGTTGGGCCTGTTGGCCCGGCACCAGTGTGGGGCATTCGTTGCGAGCATGTTGCGCGTGAGGAGCAGTGTCCTTTGCGTACGCAGTCCAACTCATCGTCCCCCCGTTCCAACGACCACAAGCAGCACACCCCCAGCAACGCCAGCACTGGCGGCCCGCGACGCCTGCGCCTCGATGATCTCATCGAGTCCAAGCCCAAGCACTCGGGCACGTCCGGCGGAGCGCCAGCGAAAGCCGCGAGTCACCCGAAGGCCGAGTACTCGCCGCGCAAGGCCAGCCCCGCGCACTCGGGCCAGTCCGGTCAGTCCAGCCACGCCCCCCGCGCTCCGCGCGGCGATCGTGACACGCGTGACACGCGCGGCGGTCAGCGTGACCAGCGTGATCAGAGTGGCCACAGCGGCAATCAGTCCCACGGCGGTCCTCGCCGCGGCCACACGCCCCAGCGCAGCGGCGGTCCCGAGTTCGTTTCGCACTCACACCGGCCTCACAGCGGCGTCTACTCCCCGCGCGGCGCCTCGCACCCGCCCGAGATCGATCACACGCCCGCCAACATCCCAACCCCCAAGGTCGTCCTTGGCAGCGAGGCCGTCACGATCACCTTCGCCGATCTCAACCTCGCCAAGCCCCTGATGGACGCGCTGAGCGAAGAGAACTACGTCACGCCCACCGCCATCCAGGCCCAGACCATCCCGACGATCATGGGCGGGCGCGACATCCTCGGCTGCGCTCAGACCGGCACGGGCAAGACCGCCGCGTTCGCGCTGCCGATCCTGCACCGACTGGTCACGAACAAGGTCGATACCACGCAGCGCGGCCGTCCGAAGGCTCGCGTGCTTGTTCTCTCGCCCACGCGTGAGCTCGCGACCCAGATCGCCGAGAGCTTCAAGGCCTACGGCCGCCACACCGGCGTCAGCGGCACCGTGATCTTCGGCGGCGTTGGCCAGGGCAACCAGGTCCGCGCGCTGCAGCGCGGCGTCGATGTCATCGTCGCCACGCCCGGCCGCCTCCTCGATCTCATGGAGCAGCGCCACGTCGATCTCTCCGGCATCGAGGTCCTCGTTCTGGACGAGGCCGA
>JBBQGR010000094.1:0-7992 GCA_038323185.1 Phycisphaerales bacterium
AAGGTAGATCGCAATGGCAAACGTCAAGATTCTGATGATGGGCCGCAAACTGGGTATGACCCGGGTCTTCACCGGCAAGGGCGTTTCGACGCCGGTGACGGTGATCCAGTGTGGTCCGTGCATCGTGACCCAGGTTCGGACGACCGAGAAGGACGGCTACACGGCCGTGCAGATCGGGTTCGAAGAGATGAGCGCCCGCAACTCGACCATGCCGCTGATTGCGCATGACTTTAAGGCTGGCTCGGCCCCGCTCCGCTTCCACCGCGAGTTCCGCGTGGATGCGAAGGACGCGGCGAACTTCACCGTCGGGCAGAAGCTTACGGTCAAGGAGTTCGAGGGGACAATGTTCGTCGACGCGACCGCCATCAGCAAGGGCAAAGGCTTTGCGGGCGTGATGAAGCGTTGGCACTTCAAGGGAATGTCCGCGTCCCACGGTACCGAACGTAAGCACCGTGCACCAGGCTCGATCGGTTCGCTCTGCTCTAACCGCGGCTTCGGCGGCGGTCTGGCCAAGGGCAAGAAGATGGCCGGTCACATGGGCGCTGAGCGCGTCACGACCCGCTCGCTCGACATTGTTCGCATCGATGCAGAGAAGGGCCTCTTGCTCGTGAAGGGTCCGGTTCCTGGCCACAACAACACGATGGTGCAGATCCGCCCTTCGGTGCGGCTCTACAAGTCCAAGGCCAAGAAGGTTCTGGCGAAGGCGTAGGCGGATTGGGTAAGGTTTCTGATTGCGGTGAACGAAATCCATTGCCGCTTTTGGAGATGTTGCGAGACTCTGGTAGAGTTGGTGCCTAAAGTCTCCACCCTACCCGGAGTGTCTGGTCAGGGAAGTGCAGTGTGGATTTGTTGTAGTGAAGAGCAAACGTCGGTGAGGCTAGGAAACCGTGCTGGTCGTTCGAAACGGCGATCAGCATGCCCGAGAGGTCTGGACCAGGTCTGGATACCGCCGGGCGGCGACAAAGAATCGGAAGAAGCGTGGCTTCTTCCGCGGACGGCCGAGTCGAGTCCGATCCGCTTCCCGCATCCCGCCGCAAGGCGTGGTGCGAGCCCCGAGTACGGCCCGGGGGATTGGAAGTGTGACGGATAGGCGAAGGTTGCGTCGGCACGGGTGCCTCTTTGAGGCAAGCAGACCCGTCGCCCTACGCAAGGCGTCAGGACGAGGTAACGACTGATGAAGGTCCCCGTCTACAACATGCAGGGCAACGAAGTTGCCTCCATGAACATCGAAGAGCAGGAATTGGGCGGCGAGCTCAATCCCGCGCTGATCAAGCAGGCGTACGTTCGCTACCACGCGAACCAGCGTCAGGGCTCGGCGCGCACCAAGAACCGCACGGCGGTTGAGGGCTCAACCCGCAAGATCTACAAGCAGAAGGGCACCGGTAACGCCCGACACGGCGACCGCAAGGCTAATCTGTTCAAGGGCGGTGGCCACGGCCACAGCAAGAAGCGGACCCGCGAGGACTTCCGCCTTGACATGCCCAAGAAGATGAAGCGCAAGGCCAACCGCAACGCCTTCCTGGCCAAATTGATGGACCAGGAAGTCCGTGTTGTGGACAAGATTGCGTTCACCACACCCAAGACCA
Organism: Phycisphaerales bacterium; assembly: GCA_038323185.1. GTDB lineage: Bacteria > Planctomycetota > Phycisphaerae > Phycisphaerales > UBA1924 > JBBASU01. Next base: position 1,587 of record JBBQGR010000094.1, read on the forward strand.
AGGCCTTCGAGCAGTTCCTCGTGTCGCTCAAGATCGACGCGACGGCGCTCGTGGCACTCCCGATGAACGATGACGAGAGCCTGAACGCTCGTCTCTCGGGCCGGAACGTGACGACCGCGACGCTGGTGCGTTGCGACCAGGTCAACGCGTTCACCATGCTCAACCATCGCTACCTCGTGATCGGGCGGCAGGACCTGGAGTCCTGGCTGACCGGTCCCTCGTCGCAGACCGGCAAGTCCGCGAAGACCGCCCCCATGGGCGCGGCTCCGGACGACGCCGAGGGCGACGCTCCTGAGAAGGCGGCCCCCGCGAAGTCGAAGGCGGCACCTGCGGCCAAGAAGGCAACGAAGAAGGCGGAGGTGCGCTAAATGCCAGCCAACATTGAACACACGCAGATCATTAAGCGTCCGCTGCTCTCTGAGAAGAGCTCGTACGCGATGAACCAGCACGGCCGCTACTCCTTCGTGGTCGACGTTCGCGCGACCAAGACGGAGATCAAGGCCGCGATCGAGAGCATCTACAAGGTTCGCGTTGAGAAGATCAACACGATCATCCAGAAGCACCGCTCGAAGGCGACCAAGTTCGGCGTGACGGTGCCGGCCCCGACCAAGAAGGCGATTATCCGGCTCCACGCCGAAGACCGCATTGACTTGTTCTAAGTCGTTTATGTTTGACATGTTCCAGGCCTTGCAGTTCTGATTCGTCTCCATCAGTCTTTGAACCGCCGCGGCGAGGGCCAAGGCGTGAACGATCCAGAGGATTCCCATGCCGATCAAGGTTTACAAGAAGACGAGTGCCGGACGCCGCAACGCGTCGGTCAACGAGCATGCTGAGGTGACCAAGTTCACCCCCGAGCATCGCCTGATGACTCCTCTGCCCAAGACCGGCGGCCGGAATCACCATGGCAAGATTACTTCCCGCGGCATCGGCGGCGGTGTCAAGAAGATGTACCGCAAGATCGATTGGTCCCGCCGCGACCGCGACGGCATCGTCGGCAAGGTCATCGGGATCGAGTACGACCCCAACCGCTCCTCGCACATTGCGCTCATCCAGTACGCCGATGGTGAGAAGCGCTACATCATCTCTCCCAACGGCCTTAAGGATGGCCAGGACGTTATTAGTTCCAGCACCGGCGCCATCGAGCCCTCGATCGGCAACACGATGCGTCTGCTTGATGTTCCTGCGGGCCTTGACGTTCACTGCGTCGAGCTGATCCCCGGGCGTGGCGCTCGCATGTGCCGCTCGGCCGGTTCGTACGCCCGGCTGTCGAACAAGGAAGGCTTGTACGCGACACTGATCCTGCCCAGCGGCGAAACCCGCATGGTGCCGGTTGAGTGCCGCGCGACGATCGGCCAGGTTGGTAACGGCGATCACCGCCTGCGGAAGCTCGGCAAGGCTGGCCTTTCGCGTCTCATGGGCATCCGCCCGATCACGCGTGGCGTGGCGAAGAGCCACCATGCCCACCCGCTGGGTGGTGGTTCGGGACGCAGCAAGGGTAACCGTCCTCCGGTCGGTCCCACGGGCGTCCCCTCCAAGGGCGGCAACACCCGCAACCCGCGGAAGGCCAGCGCCAAGCTCATCGTGCGGCGTCGTATCAGCAAGCGGTACGGCCAGAAGAAGTAAGTCTTCCGCTGCCCAGTCGCGGTGGCGGCGGTCGTCGGGTGAAGCAGAGTCGGAAAGAGTTCAGCGGTTTCGTTCGGTGCTTTGTCGAGTGGATTTGGAAGTCGAAAGCGTGCCCGAGGCACGAGGAAAGCAGACGCATGGGTCGCAGCCTGAAGAAGGGTCCGTTCGTCGACGAGAAGCTCTACCTGAAGGTGGAGAAGCTGAACACGTCCCGCCGCAAGGAGGCGATCAAGACGTGGGCTCGTCGATGCACGATCGTCCCGGAGTTTGTTGGGCACACCTTCAAGGTGCACAACGGGCGTCTGTTCCTGGACGTGTACGTCACGGAAGACATGGTGGGCCACAAGCTCGGCGAGTTCAGCCACACCATGACGTTCCGCGGCCACACGAACAAGAAGGAAGGCATCGACGAGGGCGCGTCCACGGGCGCCGCGAAGAAGTCGTAAGGAGTGTTCGCTCCGGTTCGTCTGGATTTGATCGCAGGCGAGACGGTGCGAGCGCGGGCGGCGCAGGTTGGTTGATTGCAGGTTGGCCCGAGCCGCATGGCTCACAGGGAGTTTGGTTGTGAAGATCCACAGCAACAGGCTGAAGAAGAAGCTCGCCGAGGCGCAGATGACGCCACGCCAGCTCGCAGAAGCGGTGGCGGAGCAGGGCTTCGGCGCCGAAGACGCTGAGCGCGCGATTCGCAACTGGGTCGTCGGTAGCGATCATCCGCGCTGCAAGGCGCCGATGATCGGGAAGATGGCCGCGGCTCTGAACTGCACGAGCAAGGATCTGGCCCTCTTCACGTCGAAGGTCAATGGCCATCGCGGCAGTGCCCGCAAGGCCGGTCTTCTCGCCCAGATGATCCGCGGCAAGACCGCGGACCGGGCGACGGAGATGCTCTCCTTCACGACCAAGAAGGCCGCGGTCAACATGCTCAAGTGTCTCAAGGCCGCGATGCGTGACGCTCAGGAGGCCAACGCGGACACGACGCGACTAGTCGTCAGCGAGGCGCGGGTCGATGGCGCGATGGTGATCAAGCGGTTCCAGCCCAAGGACCGTGGCCGGGCCCACCCGATTCTGAAGCCGATGGCCCACATCACCATCAGCGTCGAAGAGAAGGCCGCGCCGCGTGGCGAGTGAGAGCCGGGCGATATGGATCAGAGAGAATGAATCAAGCTTGTTGAACGAAGATTGCTGAGTGAAGTGTGTTGAATGAAGTCTGTTGAAGGATGAGGCAGGTTCGAGCGAGGTCAGCGCAAGGTTGCAATTCAGTCAGTCGCGGAACCCTCCTCGAGCGGGTTGGGTGTCCGAAGGAAGAACCATGGGACAGAAGACGCATCCATTCGGTCTGCGGCTTGGGATCACCGAGGCTCACAAGAGCCGTTGGTACGCCCCCAAGGCTCTCTACGGCGAGCTCCTGGTCGAGGACCAGAAGATCCGTGGCTGGCTTGACAAGCGCCTGAATCGCAGGCCCCCCAACGCGGCCGTCTCCGACGTGCATATCGAGCGCACGCGTGAGGAGTTGAAGGTGGTCATCAAGACGGCCCGTCCGGGCCTCGTGATCGGCCCCAAGGGTGCCGAGGTCGAGCGCATGACCGAAGAGCTCCAGTACATGACTGGGCGCAAGGTCAGCATTTCGATCATCGAGATCAAAAACGCTGATATCGACGCCAAGCTCGTCGCTGAGAACATTGCCGAGCAGCTGCTGAAGCGTGCGAGCTTCCGCCGCGCGGTGAAGATGAAGTGCGAGGCGGCGATGTCGGCCGGAGCCAAGGGTTGCAAGATCCGCATCAGCGGCCGTCTGGGCGGGGCCGAGCTGGCCCGCACGCTCGACGTGAAGCTGGGCTCGCTCCCGCTGTCGACGCTCCAGGCCCATGTGGACTACGGCGTCGCCGAGGCCCACACGAGCTACGGCAGCATCGGCGTGAAGTGCTGGGTCTATCGCGGGCCGTACGGCACCGAGCGGACCGAGGAAGAGTCCAATGCCGCTGGCGGCCGGGCCCGTGCCCGGGGCCGTCGCTAAGACGCTGGTGGGTATGAGAGGCTGGTTGCTAGTGGTGGGGGATGGCCGGTTGGTTGAGTTGGTTCGATCGAACGAGATGCATCGCGGCGAGCGGCATGACCCGCTCCCGCAGTTCTGGAGACCCGACGTATGGCGCTGATGCCAAAGCGAGTGAAGTACCGCAAGGAGATGCGCCGGGTCCGCGACCGGAAGGCGACCAAGGGCAACTACGTCGCGTACGGCGACTACGGCCTGCAGGCGCTGGATGGTTGCTGGCTTCCCGGCAACGTCATCGACGCGGGCCGAATCTCGGCCATGCACTTTGTGAAGCGCGAGGGCAAGCTCTTCATCCGCGTCTTCCCGGACAAGCCAATCTCCAAGAAGCCCCTCGAAACCCGAATGGGTACGGGCAAGGCGGACGTTGACTACTGGGCGGCGCGCGTGAAGCCCGGCACGATCCTCTTCGAGATGGCTGGCGTTCCCGAGGCCACGGCCAAGATGGCCCTGCTGCGTGTGGCTCGCAAGATGCCGATACGGTGCCGCTTTGTCGGCCGCCGCGTCCGAGTCTAACGCGAGTCGTCTAACGCGAGTCGTCTAACGCGAGTCGTCGAAGGCGGGTCGGCGAAGACGAGTGGGCAAGTGTTCAAGTGCAGCGTGAAGAAAAAGAGTTGAAGACGATCTGATCTGGAGCGCATCGATGACGGGCAGCGAAGTCAAGGCCATGAAGGACAGCGAGATCGCGACCGAGCTCAAGCGGCTCCGCATGCGTCTCTTCGACCTGCGGGCCCAGGTCGTGACCGGTAAGGTCGAGAACACGAGCGAGTTCCGGACGGCTCGGCGCGACGTCGCCCGCCTCCTGACCGAGCAGCGTTCGCGTCGTCCCGCCAGCGGCCGCGTGAAGAAGGTCGTCGTCGCCAAGGTCCGCGGCGGCAACAAGGGCGTCAAAAAGGGCGCTGGCGCGTCCAAGTCCAACAGGAAGAAGTCCACGGCGTCGGCAAAGGCCTAAGCGTCCCCACGCGGGCAAGCCAACGAGGAAACGATGAGCAGAACCAGCATGCCAACCAAGACCAGCACGACGAAGGTCGCAACCGACTCCAAGGCTGCGGCCTCGCAGGCAACCCCCAAGGGCACGAAGGTCGGGACCGTCGAGTCCGACAAGCGCAGCAAGACGCGCAAGGTCGTGGTCAGCTTCGTGGCCAAGCATCCAAAGTACGGCAAGTACATCCAGAGCCGCACGGTGCTCCACATCCACGACGAGAACAACGACAGCCGCCTGGGCGACATCGTCGAGGTTGCTCCGTGCCGCCCCGTCAGCAAGACCAAGAGCTGGAAGCTCGTCCGCGTCGTCGAGCGCCGTGGTGATGTCACCGCAGCACTCGCCTCCGCGAAGGAAGTCAGCAAGTAATCCCAGCGCCAGCGCGATGCTGGCGAGCCGGTCAGTGAGTCACAATCAAACGCGTCTGGGGAACACTCCACGTCGCGTTTGCGACAGCCAAGAGAAGGTGATCCATGCTGCAGCAAGAAACAAGGTGCGAGGTCGCGGACAACTCGGGGGCAAAGATCGCCTACGTGATCCGCGTCTACGGCGGCACGACCCACAGCGGCAAGTTCACGCGGCGTACGGCCGGCGTGGGCGATCGCGTCTTTGTCTCGATCAAGCGTGCCCTCGGGGGTTCGGACGTCAAGGCTGGCGACAAGAGCAAGGCCGTCGTGGTTCGCACCACCAAGGCCATACGCCGCGCCGATGGCTCCTACGTCAAGTTCGACAGCAACGCCGTCGTGCTCATCCAGGACGACGGCAATCCCAAGGGAACCCGCATCTTCGGGCCAGTCGCCCGCGAGCTTCGCGACAAGAACTACATGAAGATCGTCTCGCTGGCCTCCGAGGTCGTCTGACCCCGGCAGTGCGATGGTCCAGCACGAACGGTTTGGTTGAAGTTGATTCGAACTGTTGAAGGTTGGAGTTTCTGACTCGTTTCGGACCTGTTACGGACGCAAGTCTCTTGGATCCGGGCCTTGCCCAGATCCGGTTGAAGGAAGGTTGAGCATGCCCCGCCACGTACGCAAGGGTGACACAGTGATGGTGACCACCGGCTCTCTCAAGGGCCAGGTCGGCGAGATCCTGTCCATCAACACCAAGGACGACACGGTCATCCTCAAGGGCCTGAACCTGGTTCGCAAGAACATGCGTCCCAGCCAGCGCAGCCCCCAGGGCCAGCAGATTACCAAGGAAGCACCCGTCCACATCAGCCGCGTGAGCCCTGTGGTCGACGGCAAGGCGACACGAGTCGGCTTCCAGATCAAGCCCGACGGCAGCAAGGTCCGCGTCGCCCGTCACGGCGGCAAGGTCTTGAAGGAGCTGGGTATCGTCAGCCCCGCCGACAAGACCGAGGCCAAGTCCGACAAGAAGCCTTCGAAGAAGTAAGAGATGGGGAGCTCCACCCCGCCGACCTCAAGCACCCGACCTGTACTCGACCTCTACCTGACCTGTACTAGACCTGTCACAGAATCAAGCACACCATCGCAGCGGACATCCGCTGGAATTGAAGCGAGCGAGCCATGGCCAAGGACGATCAGAACAAGAAGCCGCAGGGCAAGCCCGAAGGCAAGGGCGGGCGTCCCGAGAACCGCGGCGACAACCGCAAGTCGGCGGGTCCCAAGAAGGTGGACGCCGCCACTTTGGCCGCCGCCGAGACGGGTCCGCGCGTTCCGCCGCGCCTGCAGGTGATGTTCAACGATACGATTCGCGCCAAGCTCGTGGAGCAGTTCGGCCTCTCGAACCGCATGTCGCAGCCC
>JBBQGR010000095.1:0-7988 GCA_038323185.1 Phycisphaerales bacterium
GGCCCCGAACGCGTGCCCCTTCGCGCACGAAAGGTCGGGGTTGTGCCGACTTGACCGTTATCCAGCCGCCGTGCTCCCGTACCCTCGGGGTGCATGTCCAGCCAGAGCTCCCATTTACAAGCCTCACCGAGCGCTCTCGTCGAGCTTCGCCGCGCCTCCAAGTCCTTCGCTCCCCAGTCCCTGGCGGTGCGCGACCTCTCCATCGCGATGGGGCCAGATACCTACGTTGTCGTGGTCGGTCCTTCTGGTTGCGGCAAGACAACGCTGCTGCGCCTCATCGCGGGACTGGAATCGCCCACCAGCGGCACCGTTCACATCGGTGGCAGCGACGCCGCCAGCCTGCCGCCCCATGCACGAGGCGTCGCCCTCGCGGCGCAGGGTGCGCCGCTCTATCCGCACCTGACCGTTCGCGAGAACCTCGGCTTCGCGGCGAGGGCGAGGTCCGTTCCTGCCGCGGTGGTGCGAGACCGCGTCGAGGCCATCGCGCAGTCGCTCCTCATCACCGATTTCCTCGCCAGCCTCCCCGGCGAGCTCAGCGGCGGTCAACGCCAGCGCGTCGCGCTCGGGCGCGCCCTGGTGCAGCAGGCGCCCATCACGCTCCTTGATGAGCCCCTCGCCGCGCTCGAGCCGGACCTTCGGGGCCGCGTACGAACACTGCTGCGAGAGCGGCAGCGGGCGACGGCTGGACTTTTCATCCACGTCACCCACGACCACGAGGAAGCCATGGCCCTCGCGGACGAGCTGGTCGTCATGCACGGCGGCATGATCCGCCAGCACGGCCCAACCAGCGCCGTACTCGAATCGCCGTCGGATCGCTTTGTCGCAGAGTTTCTCTCTGACCCTCCCACGAATTTCTTCGGCGGGCGTGTTGAGGTGCTCGCGGGCCAGAACGAGGCCCGATTTGTCGGCGAGGACTTTGCCATCGCGATCCCGCACCAGTTGGCGAATCTCGTGGTCCCGCTCGCCGCGATCGGCACGATCACGATGTCGCTCCCCGCCGAAGCACTTCGCATCGCGCCCAGCGATGACAGCAACAGCCCGCCGCTCGGTCGCGCGGCAGCGGGCGAGCTCGTTGGCACAGTCACGGAGATCACTCCTCGCGCCGGGCGGATCGTGCTGCAAGTGCGGGTTGGCACCACGTTGCTCCGCGCCGTTGGTCATCTGGCGGATGGCCCTCGAATCGAGCGCGGCTCGCGTATCCGCCTGATTGCCGAGGCATCCAAGTCGCAGTTCTTTGAATCCGGCCCGCTGGGCCGCCGGTTTGTTGGGTGATTGGCCGCTAGAAGCCGCTCATGGAGGCCCTTCGTGATCGCGACATTTCAGAGTCGCGCCTCGACAAGTCGCCTGTGATCCGCCAGAATGCAACCATGTCTATGAAACCCGCCCGCACAACACCCCCCGCAGCCCCGACCAAGGTTCGTCCAGCAGCCCAGATCACCCGCCGCGCAACGGCGCGGTCGATGGCAAACGTTGGCGAGTTGCGAGAGCTCTTCTGGCACAACGTCGTGCGCGAGTTACTGACCAATCTTTCGATGCTCCACGCCCAGAAGAGCGCGAGCAGCACCGCAGCGAGCGATGAACCTCAGGAAGATCTATTCGACGGCCGCCTCGCGATCATCACCACCAACGGTGGTCGCATCGCCATCGGAGCCATCACGCCCATGTTTGCCTGCGGCCTCAACGGCACCGAGGCCGACAAAGAGCTCTCGATGGATGTTGAGTGCACGGTCTTTCAGATCGAGACACCAGAAGGCGAGGTCTTCACGCTTCCGGTCCACGAGATCCGTTCGTTCCACGCCCTGACCGCCGCGCTGATCGAGCGGATCAAGGCCGCCTCGGGAACGGGCGAGGATAAAGATGGAAGCGAGGGAGGACACATGCCCTTTGGCTTTGCGGCCTTCACGTCCATGGCGCATTCTCAGAAACAAGAGGCGCTCGAGATCAAGACCATTGTGGGGCCCGACCTTGATCCCGTGCCATAACAGGCCTCGCCGGATCGCGCGAAGCGACCGTTTGAACGGTGTTCGATAGGCATCTTGCGAGAATGTGTGCCACGTTGAGGCCGCACCGGCATCCAACAGCCAGATGAGGCGGATCCAACTCGCAGCGCCTCTCGAATCCCTGAGGGGTTTCTCGGAGACACTCACTGATGCGAACGCTCGTAGCCATGCCGGTTTTCAACGAAGAGAAGTACGTCCGTGGCGTTCTTGAGCGCGTGCTCTCGATCCACCCCGACGTGCTGATCATCGACGACGGTTCCAAGGACGCAACGCCGCGGATCCTTCCCGACTATCCCGTTCACCAGATCCGCCACCGCGACAACATGGGCTACGGAGCCTCGATGCGTGACGCGTTCCGCTTCGCGATGGACCGGCGCTTCGACTGGGTCATCACGATGGACTGCGATGAGCAGCACGAGCCCGCCGCGATTCCGAGATTCATCGAGGCCGCTGAGGAAGCCACTCACAACGATGGTGCCAACATCATCAGCGGCTCGCGATACATCAGTGTGAAGGACGGCATCGGCGCTCCCCCCGCGGATCGACGCGCCATCAACGAGACAATCACCGCCGAAGTCAACTGCCGCTTTGCTGGCTTGCTGGGAACCACACTGACCGATGCCTTCTGCGGCTTCAAGGCCTACCGCGTTCAGGCGCTTCGCTCGATGCGCCCCACGGTCCGGGGCTACGCCTTCCCGATGCAGTTCTGGGTCCAAGCGGCCGCCAACCGTCTCCGCGTTCGCGAGTTGCCCGTCCGCCTCATCTACAACGATCCAAACCGCACCTTCGGTGCCACGCTTGACGATCCGACGGTCCGGTTGCGTCACTATCGCAAGGTCATGCACCGCGAGATGGAGCGTCAGCAGGCCAAGCTCCCGCGCGCATCGCTCATGGGCGTCTGCGAGCCCTGGCCTTCCGTACGGTCGCTCCTTGCGAGGGAATCTTCCGAGCCGCGTGGACAGCCCCCAGGCCGCGACGCGAGCACCGTCCGCGCGAGCGAGCCGCGTCCATGTGACCAAAGCGCTTGCCACGACTACCGTGCGACGTGACGATCCCGGCCCCTCCAGAAATTCCAGCCCCAACAACCACGCTCCGCCCGGAAGCGCACTCATGGGCCGCCCTCGCCGCAGCGTTCCACCGCGCTCCGCAAAGCACCATCGCCGGCGCAAACTCTTTCTCGTCCGAGCTCGGACTGCCCTCCGGATCGCTCGTGTACAGCGGACATCAGGCCACCTTCTGGCATCCGGGCATCCTTGCCAAAAGATTCGCCGCCAGCGCTGTCGCCGCCAAACTTGGGCAGGATGCTCACGCTGTCTGGCTCGTTGTCGATCAGGACGCGACCGATGCAACCCGGCTGGATCTTCCGTGCACAACTCCCGATGGTGTCAGGTCCAGCCTCGTTCACGTGCTCACGCCCCGTGATGGGATGTCGGGGAAGATGGAGATAGCGGGGAGAACGGGCACGATCACCCTGCTCACGCCAGCGCTCGCTCGCCCCGCGCTCACGCCGCCCAATCCTGAATCTCTCAGTGCGATCTCGAGCCTGGCCCCATCGACCCGTGCGTCTCTCGATGCCTTCTCGCGAGCGATCGCCGCGGCGTCCTCGGCCACGTCGCAGGCGGTCCAGGTCAGCGATGCCATCGACGCTCTTCTTGAGTCAGTCGCTGCGCCAGCCCATCGCATTCGCGCCTCCGACCTCTCTCGCACCACGCTCTTCCGCGAGCTCGGTCGAAGAATGCTTGCCGACCCCGCCGCATGTACGCGAGCGTACAACCAGGCCGTAGCGGAGCATCCCGATGCTGGCCTGCGGCCGTTGGAATGCGCCGCGGCTCGCATCGAGTTACCGCTCTGGAAGCTCGGCGCGACCAAGCGCGGCACGCCGCGCGAGCGCGTCCTCGCGTCCGAACTGGCTCCGCTGCTTGAAGTGCCCGCGTCGCGTCTGATCCCTGTCCTGCTCCCGCGCGCGTTGCTCATGACCGCGATGGTCCGCCTCGCCAGCGCGTGCATCTTCATCCATGGCCTCGGCGGCGAGAAGTACGACCCCGCCACCGAGCGATGGCTCGCGCTCTGGCTCACCGATCTGCCCAAGCTTCGGCTCGCGCCCGCCGTCATCGCGACCGCAAGCCTCTATCTCAAGCAAGAAGGCACCCCCCCCGCAGCGACGCAGCGAGCCCGGAACATCGACATCCAGAAACTCCGCCGCGTGCGCTACGACCCGCACATGTCGCACGACGCCGCGTTAGAGCAGGCAAAGCAAGCCGCCCTCGCAGAGATCGAGTCTCATCCGCGCCGCAGCCCGCAACGCCGCGCGGCGTACATCCGGCTCACACAGATCATCGAGCAGCACCGCACGGCGCACGCTGCCGACGTTGCTCGCGCCGAGGCCAGCCTCATCGAGATCATCTCGCGAGCCGCCGACCCGCACATCATCGACACCGACCCCGCGCTGCGTCGCGACTGGCCCTTCTTCCTTTACCCCGACGAGGACTTGCTTGCGCTGCGCGGTCGCGTCGAGGCAGCAATCGGGTCCAACGATCCGTACCATCGATGATGCCCAGCGCACCCGGCAAGCACCCAGCATCCTCGACGTATCTTCGCCTTATGCGCAGGACCGCGCGCTCCACAGCGCTCGCTCTGGCGCTGGTGCTCTTCTCATTCATCGCGGTGTCATGTTCGCGGGCGACGCCGCCGCGAGATCCCGGCATACGCATCGTGGCGCTGTCGCCCGCCGTTGCGATCATCGTGCAGCGCCTCGGCCATGAGGGCCTTATCGTCGGGCGGCACGCCTACGACCTCACGCTCCCCAAGCTCATCCCCGTCGCCGGCGACCAGGCTGGCATCGACTACGAGAGCTTGATAGCGCTCCAGCCGACGCACGTTTTGACTCAGTGGGGCTCGCGCGAGCTGCCCGAGCGGCTCCGCACACTCGCACGCGACAAGGGCTGGACCCTCTACGACGCGCCACTCCTCGCGCTCGATGACATCCCCGCCGCGACAGCCCATATTGACCGCCTCATCAGCCTCGCAACCACCGGCGGTCAGTCATCCCAGACCGGGCGCGATCTCATCGCGAAGATGAACCATGCGTGGGCACCCCGAGGCGACTTCACCAACGCCGGGCGAGTCCTTTTGCTTGCGTCCATCAATCCGCCCGCGGCACTCGGCCCCGGCTCGTTCCACCATCAGATCCTTGAGCGCATCGGCGGCACGCCCGCCATCACCACCGGTGCCGCATACATCGAGCTTGGTCGCGAGGACATTCGCGCGATGAATCCCGACGCGATCATTCTCATCAGACCCACGCCGCCTGCGAGCGAGCCCAAGCACACCGACGCCATGGACGCGATCGCAACCATCGCAGACCTCCCCATTACAGTGGCAAAGCGCAAGAGGGTCCACATCATCAGCAGCGAGCTCGCCCTCACGCCATCTACGTCGATGATCGAGTTTGCCGATGAGCTTGCCAGCGTCCTTGCCGACTGGAGCCGCTAAGCACAAGTGCGAGATGGGCGCGCGAGCGTTCTCGCACGCCTCACCAAAAACAAGGCGAGCGACGCAATCCGCGTCGACCGCCCAAAGGATCAGGACTTCAGTCGCGATCAGGGTCGATCAATCCGAACAGTCCCACTCACGCGCGCCAGCGACGAAAGGCCACGAGGCCCATGCTGGCCCATGCTGGCCCATGCTGGCCATGCCCATCGCAGCTCCGGTGGGCAGCGGGATCACACTCAGGAGCTTGACCGACGTCGTGAAGGAGAAGTTCGACCGCGTCGTGTGGCGCTCCGCGAAGAAGAGGGCGACGGAGTAGTTGTTATCAGCGGTGAGGCCCAGCGTGTTGAAGTCAACGCTGGCGGTCTGGGCGCTGTGCACGCCGCCGAGGTTGATCACGCGCTGGCCGTTGATGAAGACCCAGAGGTCGTCGTCGCCGATGAAGCTGAAGGTCTGGCCAGGCTGGCAGGTGAAGGTCGTCTGCATCTCGAAGGTGAAGTGGAAGTTTTTGCTCTGGCCGAGCGTGTTGCCCCAGGTCTGGCCAGCGAGCGCGGCCGCGCTGCCGTCGCTGATCGGCAAGAAGTCGTTGTTCGTGTACTGGTAGATGCCGCCGATGGCAGCGGTCTCGTTGGCCGTCAGCGTGAACTGCGACGACTTGTTGACACCAGCGACGTCGTTCTGCCACTGGTCGAAGTTGGCCGCCGTCGTGAACAACGAGGTCGGGCTGTTGGTCGGGCCCGCATAGACGGGCTTGCCATCTCCACCAATCGCCGCCGCAACGCGGCCGGTCTCAACGCTGGCAATCCGGTACTGGAAGTCAGCATGGCCGCCGACTTCGCTGCGACCCTTGAAATCACGAACCGTGCTCGTGAGATTGATCAAACCGGCAAACGCCAGCGTCGCGGCCGCGAGACCAGCAAGCACAAACAGCATGCAACGCATCTGAAAAGCTCTTCTCCCAATACATCTGAACTGGATCAAATACAGGTGTGGAAGATAGATCCGTCGCTTCATTCGGAACGGCAAAACAAGCAGTTTTGACCAATACGAGCACGAAAGTTCAGCGTTCTAGGAAGTGATTGAACGTGATCGGGCGTGATAGGACGTGATGAGACGCGGGCGGGCGCATAAACGTGAGAAGTCCAGCCAGCTCACGCGAGAATTCCGGGGTTTTGTCTTCAACCAGCGGCGGCGTGATCCGCCGCGCCGCACTCTGGGCATCGTGTTGCTTCGATGGGCTTGCGATCCGGGCCCAGTTCAGCGAGGTTGTAGCCGCAGCGCGAACACAGGCCGCGTTGGTGTCGGCGGGTGCCGCGCTGGTGGCACCACTCGAGCCACATGTACGAGGCCGTGATAGTGGCGACAAACGCGATAGGTGTCCAAAGTGGAAGGTGAAATCGCCAAGAGCGTGCACTGTCGGAAAGGTGCCAGGACTCAAAGAACTTGGACTCCGGCGGTCACCACTGGAGATAGCGTGTACGACCGGAATTGAGGGACCAGCCCGGCTTGTAGTACGAGCCGCTGTTCCAGCCTTGGACCGCACCGCCGCGAAGGATGATGGTGAGGTTCGCACCACGCGGCGGCAAGCTTTCGACGCTGGATGGATAGACAACGCCGTAGTACGCGACGTGCCAGAAGCTGGCGAGTGTCGCCGCGGCGAAGAAGAGAAATGAGAGCAGCAGAATGGAGAGGATGAGGCGCCGGAACATGGCGACAGTGTTAGGGGTCGGGGGCTCGGTGCCAACCGTCCGTTGGGCTTCGGCCCTCACTGGCGTGCCCCGCGACCCAAGCGGTTCCAGAGCTTCCGCGTCTGCCGAGGTCCACGGACCGGCGGGGACCTCCTGACCATCCAAGGTACGGACGACAAAAGTTTAGCGTCCGGGCCGCAACGATGCAGGCCAGATCACGTACAATCATCTTGCGAGTCGCCACCCCCGACGAGCATCCACATCCACGCACCGGCCACGGGGGGAAGGCTGAGAACGGGAAGGCAGTAGGCATCAGGCATTAGGGCGGAGCAAAGCCGTCCGAACCGGGGGGGCCCTCCCTAGTGCCAAGTGGCTAGTGCCTAGTGCCTTCCTCCACAGGAGATTCCCATGCCCAACGGCAACTGGACCAAAGAAGAGCTTCTTTCCCGCCCCATCCAGCACATCGACATCACCAAGTTCGATGCGCGTCCCATCGTCAAGAGCTACCGCGACATGGCCTACACGAGCCGCACGCTCGCCAACGCTGCGGACATCTACTCGATGATGCTCAAGGACAAGGAGTGTGCCGTGGTGCTGACCCTCGCGGGCAGCCTCATCTCGGCGGGCCTCAAGAAGGCCTTTATCACGCTCATCGAGAACAACATGATCGACGCGATCGTCTCGACAGGGGCGAACATCGTCGATCAGGACTTCTTCGAGGGCCTCGGCTTCAAGCACTACCTGGCCCCCGGCAGCCCCGAGGCCCCGCCCGTCGATGACATGACCCTCCGCACCCGGATGATCGACCGCA
>JBBQGR010000096.1:0-7964 GCA_038323185.1 Phycisphaerales bacterium
CGGACATGCCCGAGCCCTGCAGCGTGAGGCCGGTGACGGGATCGTGCCGCGACATGTGGCGAGAGAACTCGCGCACCTCATTGGCCAGAAGCATTCCGGTCGCGGCCTGGCTTGACCAGTTGTTGCTGCGCATGAACGCGCCGTGGGCATCAACAAAGGCCAGGATGCCGACGCCGATGATGACCATGGCCATCATGGACTCGAGGAGCGTGAAGCCCGGCGCACCCGCGCGACCTCGTAGCGTTCGTGCGGAGGTCCGTGCTGAGGTTCGGGCGCTTGCCCGTGCGTGTTCGGTTCGCTGATTGGTTGGAAGGTCCGAGGACATATGAGACTCCGGGCGCGGTGCCTCCAGCGGGCGGCGTCCACGGATAAAGATCGGTTACTTGACGATCTGGCTCATCTTGAAGATCGGAAGGATGATGGCCATGGCGATGAACCCGACGACTGTGCCCATCGCGAGGATCATGATGGGCTCGATCATTCCGGTAACTGCCTTGATGTTGTCCTTGAGCTGCTTGGAGTAGTAGATCGAGATCTCGTCGAGCACCTCGCCGAGCTTACCGGACTCCTCGCCTGCGGCGATCATCTGCACCACGGCTCTGGGCAGCACGTTGGCCGCCTGGAGGGGCTGCGTGACCTTCTTGCCCTGCTTCACGCTGCTGTGCACCTTGCGCCAGAGGCCCTTGAAGATCTGGTTGCCCGAGATCTCGCCCGTGATCGCGAGCGTGTCGAGCATCGGCACGCCAGCGTTGATGAGCTGGCCCATCGTCTGGAGCGAGCGTGAGATGTAGAGCGAGCGGAACATGGAGCGGATGATGGGGACCGAGAGCTTGAACTTGTCGAACCAGAACGAACCCACCTCGGTCTTGAGGAAGGCGTAGAGGACGCCGCCGAGCGCGCCGATGCCGCCGAGCAGCAGGTACCAGTTAGCGACCATGAATGCCGAGAGGCCCAGCAGGAACTTGGTCGCCCAGGGGAGGACGTCCTCCTTGCCCTCAAAGACGCTCGCGAACTTTGGCAGCACGAACGTGAGCAGGAAGATCGTGACGCCGACGGCGAGGGTTCCGATGATGGCCGGATAGATCGCAGCACCCAGTACCATCTTCTTGGTCTCGAGCTGCTGCGTGATGTACCCCGCGATTCGGTCGAGCATCTTGCTGAACGAGCCCGACATCTCGCTGGCCCGGACCATGTTGATGTAGAGCGGGTTGAAGAGCTTGGGATAGCGCGCGATGGCCTCGCTGAACTGCTTGCCACCCTCGACATCGGCCTTGAGCTGCGAGATGACGCGCTTGAAGCCGAGGTGGGTCGTCTGGTCGGCGATGCCGTCGAGCGCGGCGCGTAGGTTGATGCCCGCGCGGATCATGACGGCGAGCTGGGTCGTGAAGTCAAGAACGTGCTTCTGGTTCGGCCTGCCCGCGTTAAGCTCGCGGAACTTGGCCAGGAGTCCGGCCGCATCGAGGCCCGCCGCGACCGGCGAGAGGGAGAGGACGTGCGAGCCCTGGTTGCGCAGGATGGTGGCAGCGGTCGCTGCGGTCTCGGCGGCGAGCACGCCAACTTGCGTCTGCCCGGAGCTGTTCTTGATCTGGTAGCGATAGTTGGGCATAGCTTCTAGAAGGCACTAGGCACTTGGCATCAGGCACTAGTGGCTTTCATCTCCTGTACGTCTGGTCGCAACCTGTTCAAGTCACACTCGCGGGCTCTCTGAGATTTGGCTTCAGTTCTCAGTACCAGGCGACTTCATTACGCCGCCAGCTGGCGCTCGAGCTTGTCGGGGGAGGCCGCCTGAGCGATCGCGTCCTCGCGGCTGATGTGCCCGTTGAAGTAGAGCTCTGCGATCGAGCTGTCCAGGCTGCACATGCCGATGGCGCGGCTCGTCTCGATCACGTTGGGAATCTCGAACGTGCGTGCCTCGCGGATCAGGTTGCGCACCGCGGGCGTGCATAGAAGCACTTCAACGGCGGGGATCATGCCCGGTCGATCGATTCGAGCAAAGAGCGTCTGGCTGAGCACCGCCTGCAGCGTGCTGCCGAGCATCGAGCGGATCTGGTTCTGCTGGCCGCCCGGGTACATATCGATGATTCGCTCCACCGTCTGGCTCGCGTTCACCGTGTGCAGAGTCGAGAGGACAAGGTGGCCGGTTTCCGCGGCGGAGATTGCCAGCGCCGTCGTCTCGAGATCGCGCATCTCACCCACCAGGATGATGTCAGGATCCTGACGCAGAACGTGCTTGAGGCCGCTGGAGAAACTGGGCATGTCCTGCCCGAGCTCACGCTGCTCGAGCACGCACTGCTTGCTCTCAAAGACGTACTCGACTGGATCCTCGAGCGTGATGATGTGCTTGCGGTAGCGCTGGTTCATCGCCTCGATCATCGCGGCGAGCGTGGTTGACTTGCCCGAGCCCGTGTCGCCCGTGACGAGCACGAGGCCGCGGGGCAGGTACGTCAATCGCGCGATGACCTCGGGCAGGCTGAGATTCGCGAGCGCGGGGACCTTGGTCTTGATGATTCGCATCGCGAGGCCAACGGCGCCACGCTGCATGTGGGCGTTGACGCGGTATCGCGCCAGGCCCTCGGCAAAGAACGAGAAGTCCGCGTCCTTCTGACGCTCGAACATCGCGAGGCTCTCGGGCGGTGCCATCGTCTCGAGGAACTTGCGTGCCTGCTCCTTGGTGATGAGCGGCAGCTCCATCGGCGTCATGACCTGATGGATACGAACCACCGGCGGCAGCCCGGCGATGAGATGAATATCCGAAGCATCGGCCTCGTATGCCGCCTTGAGAATCTGGAGTAGGTCCACGCGCAAGCTCCCTAGAAGATCGTGTCGGGTCGCGCTCTTGGATCGGCCCGATATGGGTGGCGTTCCAGCCGAGTTGGTTGTTCAAGGGCAGTGACGAGCAGAGTCTCGCGCGGCACAGACGGCTCGCGCGGCACAAGCGGCATCTGCGTCATGCGCGATACGCGCGGCAACCGCCTCGCACGCCTCCCAAGTTGCCTCACCCGGCACCCGCCGCCCGCGACAAAGGACGGGCAGCTCCGACAATCAACCGCGATGGTCCCAGAATGTGTCAATTGAACGTGTTCCACGCCATAAAGGGGCCGTCTGAACTGGGCACCGGCGCAAATCTGAACAAAGTCGTCGTTTGGGGACTTGCGTTTGTGAGGCGAGGTGCTACCTTGTTGGTCGAGAGACAAGTCCGGCGATTCCCGTCGGACCATATATGGAGAGAGACCCATGACGACCCACTTTGTTTCGTGCGCTGTTGTTCTTGCCGCTGTTGCCGGTTCGGCGATGGCACAGACCTTTACCGTTGGCTCCCCCACCGACCTCGTCAGGACGGCTTCCGCCGGCGGCGGGACGAGTGGCGGGTTCACCAACCGAGCCGACTTCAATGTCGATGTGAGCGGCCGCCGCTCCTGGGATCCGTTCGGCGACTTGAGCAATGACGTGATCCTCGTCGACGTTGCCGCGGCCCTTGGCCTCCCCTCGGGCTCTGCGGTCACCGTCACCGGCATCGGCTGGGATGTCGAGATCGCCACGACCCTCGCCGGCCCCTTCGGCGGTTCTTGGCTCAGCGAGGCTCGCTTCACCCTCGGCAGCAACCTCGCGTTCAACCAGATCGGCGTTCGCCCGGGCATCGCCATCAACGCAGGCGGCACGCAGCGCTTCACGGCCCCCGTTCTGGACTTCTCCTCGGTCCCCATTCCCAATATCGCGCTGGCCGATGGCGTGCTCCGCATTGAGCTCAACGAGACCTTCGACGACGCCGCCGACCAGATCGACGCCGACTACCTCGCCAACTCCTTCCTCACCGTCCGCGCCGTCCCCGCTCCCAGCGCCCTCGCGCTGATGGGCCTGGGTGGCCTGATTGCCGGTCGCCGCCGCCGCTAAAGGGCACGGTCCGAAAGATCCAACGCAACGTGAAAGGGCCCGCCGAACGGCGGGTCCTTTTTTCATTGCTGGGACCTCTGTTGGTGGAACCTCTGCTACTGCGTCCGCGATGCTCATCGCATCGCAAACTGCCGCGCGGCCTCGACCGCGAGCTGATCGCACCGCTCGTTCTCCGGATGCTCGTTGTGGCCCTTGATCCAGTGGAAACGGATCGTGTGGCCTGATCGGAGCGCATCAAGGCGCTCCCAGAGATCCTGGTTCTTGACGGGCTTCTTGTCGGCGGTGCGCCAGCCGCGAGCCTTCCAGGCGCTGAGCCACTCGCGCAGTCCCTTGAGCACGTACTGCGAATCGCTGTAGAGATCGACCTCGCTCGGTCGCGTGAGCGACGTGAGGCCAGCGATCACGGCCATGAGTTCCATGCGGTTGTTGGTCGTGCCGGGCTCGCCGCCGCTGGCTTGCTTCTCGGCGCCGCTGGCGGGATGGCGCAGGATGAACGCCCAGCCGCCGGGGCCTGGATTGCCCGAGCATGCGCCGTCGGTGTAAAGGTGGACGGTGGGGCGTTGATCTCCAGAACTCGGCTTCAACCAGTCCCCCTCAACGCCGAGCGGCGGATGTAGTCCGACACGGAGCGGAAGCCCGCAATCCGGGCACGCTCCTCGATGCGCATCTTCTCATCGATCGTGAGCCGGATGTTGAACTGGATCTCGCGCTTGGATTCCGACGCTGGCGCGGGAGTGTTCATCCCCGCATCGAGGAGCGCCTCGACGGAGGCGATCAACGCGGCACGAGTATCGGCGACGCACGCGGCCTCGGTCTTGCCGCTGCCGAGCACCAGCGGCATCTCGACCGCGCATCCCGCGAAGCCGCCACCGGGTCGACACTCGATCACGAGACGGTACAAAGACGCGATTTCCGAGGCGGCGGCGGCATTCGGCGCAGCGCGAGCGCCGGACTTTGCGGCTTTGCTCGCGCGTGCCGCTGAGTCTTTGGTCGAGTGCTTAGTCGAGGAGGTCTTCTTCATCGAGGTATGCCCTCACTTTCAGGGCGTCGTACTCGTCCACGGTATTGTCGCGGACACGCACGTTGAGCAACGGGATCGACGGCTGGACGTAGATCCGCCTTTCCTCACCGAACTTCTGGTCATAGACGTTCAAGAGCCGGAAGCCCGCGCGGGTGAGCATTCGTTCGAACTTGGACAGATCCATCGCGTGATTCCTGCCCACGATTATACGGTCGCGACGCAACCTGTCAAGCACTTTGCTATACAGCCGATTGCGCCCGCCCCTCGCCCGGATCCGTCCTCATCGCGTGCGGCGCCAGCTGGTTCGCCGATACCATCGCAACGCCAAGGTCCGGGCCGCCAGCCTGGATGGACTGATCTCCCTGGCAGCGTGCGAGCGCGAGGTCGTGCGCCGTGTGATACGCGCGGCCGAGGCGTGCCCAATCAAAGTCCCAGCTCTTGCGATCCACCTCGTTGCGCAGCGCGATGCGGTCGCGGCGCTCGAGGCGGCAGAACTCCAAGAGATACCGCGACAATTCCGCCGCGACATCGTGGTAGCCGCGACCGCGACGCTTCAGCACGAGCATCCCGAACTTCTCGGGCTCCTCGTAGTTCTCCTGCACGAACTTCCCGAATCCAGCGAGGTCGCTCGTCACGGCGGGGACACCCATCGCCGCGCACTCCAGCGGCGTGTATCCCCACGGCTCATACACGCTCGGGAAGATCCCAAGGTGGCAGCCACGCACGAACTGGTCGTACTCGATCCCCCACAGGCGGTTGTGCGGGTTGATGAAGTCCGGGTGGTACACTACCTTGACGGGATCTTCCTCGCGATTGAGAAGCCCGAGCATCCGGATCTGGTTGAGCACCGGGTCGTTGCGATCATCCTGGAGCAGGTGCGTCACGACCATCGGCAGACCCTGGTGCCGCAGCGCCTGCTGAGCGCGGCGATACCGCAGCATCCAGTATTCATCCACGAGATCATCAAGGTGTAGCTTGCCGCCCATGGCCGAGCGCGTGAACAGCCGCGGCCCGACGCCCGCCACGATCTTCTGGCAGACCTCGTTCAGCTCGTTCAGCACGCCGCGCTTCTCCATCGCGAGCGGGTTGATCGAGTGCGTCGGTCGCTTGGTCACGATGAAGAAGACAACGTTCTTGCCAAGGTTCGCGGCCTTGAGGTCCGCGTTCAATCGCGCCATCGCCTCAAGGCACAGATCAAAGCCCTTGTTCTTGGGCTCGAATCGACCGCTGGTGAAGAAGTAGAGCGTTCGATCAAGGTCCATGCCGTACGACGGGAAGAAGTGCCCCATCGTGAAGCGATGGATGGTCTCCTTGTACTCCCCGTGCAGGCGCTGCTGCTCGTGCCCGGCGTTGTAGAGGCCGATCGTCAGCCCATTGGGCACGACAAGGTCGATGGGCCGCCCGAGCAGCGACGCGCACTCCTCGCCAGTGATGCTGCTGACGGTCGTGAAGACGTGGCACCCGTGGGCCGCGGCACGCTCGATGGTGTGCTGCGCGACGCAGTTGTACCGGCGTGCCTCCTCCATGTGATCAAGCCACGGCAACTGGTCGTAGAACGCCTCGCGATTTCCCGCGATGCATCGCCCCAGCACCGTGGCGTGCGTCGTGAAGACACTCGCCACGGGCAGATTCTGGCGCCGGATCATTGGAATCGCGGGCCCCGCGAGCCACTCATGAAAGTGCGCCACAATCGGCGGCTCGCCCTTGTTCTGAGCCGCGGGCTTGAACTCACAGAGCGCCTCTACCAAGCGGCGCACGGCCTCCGAGAACGACACGACAAAGTCGATCAGCCCATCGCCGCCGGGCGATTCAATCTCGTGATGCGCCCAGAGCTCATACTTCACCGCCGCCAGCCGCTCACCCGAGAGCCCCCACTCCAGCAGCATCACGCGCGGCCGCCCCGGCACGAGCCATCGCCCGTAGTGGACAATCAGTCCTCGCTCCTTCAGCGCCGCGAGTGCGCGCGCAATCCAACCCGCCGGGCGCGACTCCTCAAACTCCACCTGCGCCTTCGAAGGATCCCACGGACCCACCAGGCAATAGCGCTCACCCCACCGCTGCACCATCAGCGGCGCCTTGCTGCGAATGACCTGGTAGATGCCGCCGACCTGGTTGCAGACCTCGGTCGAGATCTCAAGGAGCATCGGCCCCGCTGGCGCCCGTTGGGTTCCGGCTTCCAGCAGTGGCGCAGCGCCAAGGGTGTGGTCACTGCTGGCGGGATCGGTCTGGAGCGAGCGTTCGGACATGGCAGGACTGTACCAAGCAGGAGCAATGTGCGCCGCGCGGCACTGGCGGTTGTTCCAGCGGGCCGAGTTCCGACCGATCCTTCCCCCATGCCGCCAGAACCTACACTCGCGCGTGCCAAGCCAACCCCCCTCCACCCCCTCCATCACATCCCCAAACAGCATCGCCAGCGACCCGACGCGGGTGCACCGGATCGAGGTCCGTACGCAGGCGGGCCATGACGATCCGCGTGCCGCGGCGGTCCTTCGCCATGCACGCGACATGGGCTTGGCCCCCTCCGCCGCGGCGTCGGCCCGGGTCTATCTCATTGAGGCCGCCCTCTCCGAGACCGACCTTGCCCGAGTCGCTGCGAGGTTGCTCGCCGACCCCGTCGTCGAGGCCAGCACGATCGGCTCCGCGCCCGCCGCTGGCCAGATCGTCGAGGTTCATCCTCTTCCCGGCGTCATGGATCCCGCGGCCCAGTCCGTTCGTGAGGCCATCCGCGCCCTCGTCGGCGTCGACGCCGCGATCTCCACGGGCATGCGCTACGACATCTCCGGCGTCACACCCGAACAGGCCGCCACGCTCGCGCGAACCAAGCTCGCCAACCCCGTCGTCCATCAGCTCACCAGCGGCCCGTTCCATCCCGCCTCGCTGCCGCACGGCGCGGCCACGCCCTTCGTTCTGCGCAGCGTGCCGATCCGTGACCTCTCCGAAGAGTCCCTCTTGCGTTTCTCTCGCGAGGCGCATCTCTTCATGTCCCGCGATGAGCTGCTCGCGCTCCAGGCCCACTACCGCGAGCTCAATCGCGAGCCCACCGACATCGAGC
>JBBQGR010000097.1:0-7948 GCA_038323185.1 Phycisphaerales bacterium
GGCGGGGGACGGTCGGCGACCGGTGTGATGCAACATCTGTTCGGTCAACCTCTGCCCGATCGTGCCGTCCAATGTGAGCGCCGTGAATCCGATGGCGGAGTGCCGAAGCAGCGTCACGGATCAGTCCCCAGGCAGCACGAAGTTGATTCGTGCGGGTGGGGGCTTGTCCTGGATGGCCGCCGCGTGGCACCGGCCATGGAAGCCCGTCGGGCCGCAATCGGCACCATATCTCGAGGCTGGGGAAGCGTCACGAGCCGGCGTGGGATGCTCGGAACGTGTCTGACCTATTCGCGCTCCGGGACCGCATGCGTGTCTTCACGGACGCACGGGACTGGGGTCAGTTCCACGACCCGAAGTCTCTGCTCCTGGCCCTCGTGGGTGAGGTGGGTGAGTTATCGGAGCTGCTGCAGTGGTTGCCGGCATCCGAGGTAGAGAAGCTCGCGTCTAGTGATCCGCTCAAGACTCGGGTGGGCGAGGAGATGGCGGATGTGTTGATCTATCTCATTCGACTTGCGGACGTGCTCGGATGCGACCTCGCGGCCGCAGCCACTCGGAAGCTCCAGATAGCCGAAGAGCGATTTCCGGCGACTGAGGTGCGCGGCGCAGCTCCACTCAAGTAAGTCTTCTTGGCTGTCACGATGCAGAGCCGGTGGTTTGCCGATGTGACGCCTCTTGCCACCTCCGCGATGACTTCAAGTGACCAGTTGGCAGACGACGCCAACGGAGATGCGGACTTCAGGCATCGGATCATGGAGCCGAGGTAAGTCGTGTGGCTATGTCCATCCACCTCAGAAGGCCGCGAGCTGGTCGCCGGGCGAAGCTCGGTACCGCGAGCTGCGGCGGACCTGGCGCCGCCGCGTCCTGTGGCGCTTTCGATTGGCGGTTTGGCCGCTCATAGCCCTGTCACTCGTAGGCCTAGCTTTGCCGGGCGAGTGGGGGTGGTTTGCCGGGTTCCTCGGCGGCGCAACATATGGCTTCTGGCTGTATCTCCGCGATGCTGTGCCTACCCATATCGAACGGTGGCTCGAAGGGGCGCAAGGTGAGAAGTGGACTGAGAAGCGCCTTCGTCCGCTGGAACGGGACGGGTGGGTTGTCGCACACGACCTCGACGCCAAGTTTGGCAATGTCGATCACTTCGTGGTCGGGCCGGCCGGCGTATATCTGCTTGACTCGAAGAACTGGTCCGGGGTCGTCAGCGTGGCTGACGGTGTGGCGACCGTGACGCCTCGCGACAACCCGGATGCAGCGTGGTCCTGGCCGCGGCTCCCGGCGGCGATGAAGCGAGCAAGCTTTCAGAACAAGGAAGCAATCGAACACCTCACCGGCGTGCGAGTCTTCGTTCATCCGGTGGTCGTGATCTGGGCGCCGTTTGAGCAAGAACATGTCCTATCGAACGGCGTCAACTACGTCGCCGGTGACTTCCTTGAGACCTGGCTTCGGTCCCTACCGACGCGTCTGGACAGATCTCGCATCGATCAAGTCAGTCGACTGCTGGCAGCCTGAAGCGAAGGCGAGCTACCTAGTGAGCTACCCACCGAACAGGATCTGATCAGCTTCGGTCCGCTCCGCGTTGTCCTGCGTCGACAGCACGATGTCGAGCCAGGTGGTCGCATACGGCCGTCCCTCAAGCCAGCCTTTCGGAAGCATGGCAGAAACTCGAACCTCTCCTAGCCACATGGGCGAGGGGATCGATCGAACGCTCGTGACGAGATAGGCGTCACCGCGTGGATTTGTGTACCCCAGTCGATGAAGGGACTCGCCGGTGAGGCTTTCCCAGTGGCCGCTCCGCTGGAAGAGCTCCAATCGCGGCGCATCGCCCTCCCGGCCGTACAAGAGTATTAGAGATGCATCGAGTTCCGCGCCTCTGCTCGCGACCGCGCCCGGGCGATGACCGCTGCGCACGTTGTAGAGCCCTTCCCGACGTATCCATGCCCATTGCGCGTTCGATCTCACGTATCCCACGAGGACCGAGGTGTCCGCCGGTGGACGGTCACTTAACGGTGACCCGGCCTCCGGCCTGTCAGTCCCGGACTCCTTGTAGGCGCGCGCTGTCCAGTACGTTGCTCGCCCATGGCGCGTTCCCGATGCCGCAACGTGAGCCAGCGCGCGCGACACAAAGCGAGAGAGTTCCTCTGTGTCAGTGTCGCTGCAGTCCGGCCGTAGCGGGAAAGCGCCTAGCCCAGGGAGCAACTCTGTATTGGAAAGGGCGAACTCCTGCGCCTCGGATCCGGGAAAGAGCACGTAAGACCCAGCTGAATCACGGATCGCGTCACGATATGCGTGCATCTTCAGGAGGTCGGTGCGCTTACTCGTACCACCTATTCGTTCGACCTCCTCCTCCTCGGCTACCTCTCCGGTATCGAACGGCTTTTGCCAATCGACCCGATACTTGGCGTCGAAGTGCAGCCACACTTCCTGAGCGCCAGGCCTTCGCAAGAGGAGGCTGGCATCGGGGCGCATCGGGCGGGTCCAGCTGGACCGCCTGAACTCGTTGTTGAAGAAGAGGTCGGCAAGCACGAGCTCACCGCCAATGCTTGCCTTAAACTTCAGTCGCGTCGAGGCGCCCGCGCGAAGGACCAGCGACATCCCAGTCGCGGATGGCTTGAAGAGATTCTCTGCGTTGCTGGTGGAGCCGCAAGCAGTGGCAACCGCGATGGTGAGTCTTACAAAGGCCCAGTACTCGTACAGCGTCGCGATGCTCTTCCGCGACACGAGGAGAGGATCTTCGAGGTCGAGGTCTAGTCCGATGGCTCCCTCAATCAAAGCCCACGCGGCAAAAACTTGGCGATACCCTTCGCTGCCGCGAAGAACTTGATTGTCGCCAGGGAACACGGACAGTCGACCGACCTCCCGGAACAGAGGACTGGCTAGATATTCGTCGAGAGTGACAACGAGCTCGCGAGCTTGGCTGATCCCACGCGCCTTGGAGGCACCGCTCAACGCGCCCGCCGATGAGGCAACACTGGCAGCCAGGGCTCGCCAGCCCTCAAGGACGAAGCGGATGAAGCGATTGGGAGTTGTGTCGGGAGTCTCTTCCGTGCGTTCGACCAGCAGCGTGCTTGGCAGGGACGAAAGCGGCCCGCGCGGTGTAAGCACACGAGGACCGGGACGGCTCAGCTGACTTGCGAGTCTCGACGAGCCCCGTAGTGGACGACCTGGCTGCCGCGGTTCCAACTGCGATTCCCAGGCGCGATGCGGCTTCGACAGGACTTGAGCGAGCGCCCAGACAAGATCCGAACCGACCATGAGTGAATGGAGTACAGCGAACTGCTGATATTGGAGTCGAGGAGACGCCCCCGAGGCACTTCCGAATCGGCCTGCGCTCGGAGCGAAGCCCTGATGCAGTGCCTCGACCGAGAGCTCAGCCAGATCCGCCAACATCCTGCCGAAAGCCTGCTCGTCTGAGAACTTGGCGCTTCGCACGTCAAACTGACCGCGGAGTAAAGCTCCTGAGTCGGTAGTCAGCTCGACCGAGACGAGGCCGACCGCTTCCCCAGGCACCAGTCGCCCAGTGCGCCGAGTGGCGTCGTCGCTGTCAAAGAGTTCCGCCGGCTCGAGTCGAGCGATCGCACCATCGACATCAAACTCGAAGCGGTACGCGCGTGCCTCCCGCACGACTACTGCACTGCTGCGCCCCTGGATCTCCGGCCCATGATCGCTCGTTGGAAGCCGAGAAATGGTGAGACGAGCCGTACTCCCATTGTCGGCTGCGAGAGAGACCTCAGCTGACTCCACGACTAGTCCGTGAAGCTGACGAACTGATTGATCGTTGCCGCTCGCAGCATTCTCCGAAGCTTGGACGCACTCATTGGCAGCGCCGGCCCTGAATCCGGACCGGCAACATCGGGTGGTCCGTCCGGATTCGCGGCGAATGCAGCCAGCGCGTTCAGCACGGGTTCTGCGCGCCGACGTGAACCATGGATCTTAGGCAGAACCTTTAAGAGCACCACGTGGTCGAGAACCTGGTGCCGCTCCGTCACCCCCAGCTGCTCGAGTGCCGCGGCGAAGCGGAGACTCTCGTAGAACACGCGATGACCGAACTCGTCATCCGAAGCAGTCAGGCGGCCATGCAGATCGCGCAGGGCCTCAGCGACGGCCGCCCGTCCTGGGCTTGTTTGTTGCCACGTGTCATCGAGCACGAGGTTGACGAGGGCGCGGAGATGCTTCACGTCAGCGGGCGCTACAGCGTTGGGGCGTACAACGTCGAGCATCAACTCGTCAGTTTTCGTGCGCACCTCGAAGGTCGTCGCACGATCAAGCACCTTAGGAGAGAACTGATATGTCGTCTCATCCACATTCACTGTGCCGATGACGAAGACGTTGCGAGGGAGAGCGATGAGCGGTTCAGCCGAGCTGCGCAATCTCCATTCGCCGTCCAGGCCGCGGATCAGGTTCGGCAGCAGGGCATCGCGCGTTTCCATCCCAGATAGGAAGTCAGAGAAGTATCTCTCTACGTGCGCCAAGTTCATCTCGTCAAGCAACAAGAGAAACGGCATGTCGGGTTCCTGGGCCGCCGCGATGAGGAAGTCCAGCGTGGCGGGGACAAACCACGCCGCCTTGCCATCCTTAGGCGGCCGCAACGCATCTTCATAGCCGAAGAGGGCTTCGGGGCCAGTCCAGTCTGGGCGGACTGCAACAGGGAGGAACCTGCGGCCGTTCGGTCCGGATCCGAACCACTCACCGAGCCGCAGACCCAATTGTGTCTTCCCACTCCCGGACATGCCCGAGAGAATGGCGAATGGCTTGGTCACAAGCGCCGCCACCAGAGCGACAACGGTGTCGCCATGTCCAGTGGGCACCTTGAGCCCAGACGAGTCGACGGCCCTGCGAAATGCGGCTGCGATGTCAGGCAGGGTCGACTCCGCAGGGCGCTTGGTGCTCGCGACGAAGCTGTCTGAAAGGTCGAGGACAGCGTCGAGATCTCGAAGGATCTCCGCGTCTTCTGGCACGGAACCCCGCTCATAGAGTTTGTGAACTATGGTGCTTGCTTCGTAGTCGCGCGCGAGCGTTCCGCCGCCCAAAGAGATGGCGTTGTCCGCAGCGAAGGACCTATTCACCAGGTCAGCGTTCACCAGGTCGCGGACGCGTCGTGCTGAGAGTTCAAGCTGGGCGAGCATGTAGGCGCGCCCCTGCTGCTTCAACTCTTGAGTTCCCTGAGCGACGGTGACATGGACGCCGGTCATGTCCTCGCGGAAGAGCAGTACGGCGTATACGCCGCTCTGCGTGGAGGATGTGATGCGTTTGTCGAGGAGCGCGATCCACGGCACGCTCGCCCAGTTGCCCAATCCGACGGACCCCTTAACGACCACCTCGGGACGCGCGAGTAGGGGAGCACTCTGCGCGATAGCGTCGACTAGAGACCGCAGCGTCGCCTGGACCGTATGGTTGCCGCTGAAGGGTCCAGAGCGTGCATCCGGGTACTCCGACATGAAGCGATCAATCAAGTCGTGGAGAGCCACTTCACCGGGGGTCGTGCGAAGCACGACGTCAAAACCCGCCGGTCTGAAGGCGCTTCGCAATTGAAGCCCGCCATTGAACTCGGTGTTCTTTAGGGTCCCTTCTTCGGGGTGGTCCAAGCCATAAGCGACGCCAGCGATGGCTTTGGGGTCATACTCACGCCCATCGACCACGAGTGCATACGTGGTCGCGCGCCCGAACCCATGCTTACTAAGAAAAGCGTCTCGACCCAACTCGTCGTACTCCGCAATGGCCTGTTCGACGGCTGAGCGTGATAGCACACCAAGGGCCATCAGAACAGTCGCTCTCTACGCATACAGACACCCTATTCGGGGTCTGCAGCGACGCCGTACCTTGGCGCGCCCAGGCTATCTACAAATTCTGTTCTTGCCTTGAGGCATTGTCCGACCGGCAGGTAGATGGTGCCTCTGGCTGCAGGATGCACGCCGACCGACCTACTTGCATCGGGTCTAATTCGTGACCGGCCCACGTAGTCCACGACGCCCGGTCGCAGATTCCCACGGCGGGCTTTCGAGAGGCGACCGATGCTCAGTACCTGTTCAGCAGACGTGCCAGCCGTCTGAGGCATGCATCGCATTGCCCGTTGCAAGTTCAGGCCGCGGTCCATGATCCTCGGGGACGATCCTGCACCCCACTGTCGCGGCATGGGGCCAATTGATCACTCCGTGCCCGACGGGCGCGCTTGACACAAGCCAGCGCTGAGATGTCTGGATTATTGGACGTGGTTAGCCCTCGACGAAGATGACGTCACTCGCTCCATCCGGATACCGCGTCACAAGAGTGATCGTCCGGCCACTGATGACAGTGCCGTCCGGCATGCGCACAAACCCTCTCGGTATTTGGTGGGGAGCGGACTCGTCGCTTCCTACCGTCTCATCAGCGTCTGGTTCGCCGCCCGCCAAGACTTCGGGACGGCGATCAAATTCAGCTAGGACATTGAGAGCTTGGCGAGCGCTGATTTGTGACAACGGATCACTAACCCTGCTTTTGAAAACTTTGATGCGCGCGAAGCCGCCCATGATCTGGAGAGCGTTGGCCATCGCGGTTGCTGGGTCAGACGCAAGTAAGGAGACGAGCAGGCCGACCGGCACAAGAAGCAGGTCGAGCGAGCCAACGGAGGCCTCGACAATTTCGAGACTGGCCTGCTCAACGGGAAGGGGACGGGGGCTACCTCCCAGCGGGAACCCCTTGTACCAAGTCCCATCGGGGCGGATCACCCTCGTTTGGTCTCGTGGGTATCTCAGGGCGGCAATGCGCCGAAGTTCCCGGTCCACCTGATCCACCGCGCGCACGGCGTGGGAGACGTGGCGGGACTCAACTTTCACCGCTAAGAAGATCGACTCTGGTTCCGTGTCACCGCGCCCGTCTAGTTCGCGAAGTTTCAGAATGGTGTCAGATTCCTGGAACGCTCTCAGACGCGCGAGTGGATCTTTCGCCACCATGAACATCAGTCCTTTGAGATGTTAGTTTTCGCCAACTGCTGTCCCTGATGGGGCGCCCGAGGACGACACGCGATGCTACAGAGCGACGCTAGGACATTTGGGGGCACAAGCGTCGATTGCGCATTGGTGATGCGAGGCACGCACTACCCGTGGGGGCATAGCGACTCCGGTTTCCTCCGAGCGACACAGAGCCAAGAGCGTTGCCACAACCCGCCTGCGGAGGGCGAAGTTGGGCGGTCCTCGACTGGCCACACGAGTCACCGCTGAAGCGCACAGAGCCTGATGCAAGTGTGTGCCGCCTCTCTCGTTTCGGCGGATGGGGCTACGGCGGCTGTCGTGAGGCAGGTCCGGGGCGTGGGCGTTTGGGTGGCCAGGTGCCGATCGCGGGGGTTGGCCTGGAGGCTGCTGAGGCTGCTGCTCTGGGTCATCCTTGGCTGAATGCCAGGCTTCGTACCCGGCCGTCCGTCGTGCTGGAAGGTGGTGCGCAACCCCGACCGGCTCCCGCTCGTAGCGCGCATTGTCCAGCTCGTGCTGCGGCACCCGCTGGGCCCACATGGCAGCAGCGCCCGGCGGACCGGGGCCGCTGCCGTGCCCGTACCGCCCCTGCGTGACGCTCCAGAGCATGCCTCGCCAATTCGTGCGCCTGCAGCCTCTTAGGAGATCCGCGGCAGCCTCGTTGGAGCTTGGCGCAGGGTCCGTACGAGCCGAGATGAGTCGGCCTGGCGAGATCTTGAGCTGGAGCAGAAGTAGTCCGGGGAGTTGTCACGGAGTTCACCGGCGGTGACATAAGTCCTTGGCTGTGCTGGACAACTTGGCGGACTGTCAACGGCCAGCAAGATCTGCCCGGAGGCGGTCAAGAAACCTGCCCGCTGGCGGCCACGAGAACTGCCCGGTGATGGCCATGGGATCTGCCCACTGCTGGCCATCACCGGCCGGGGTGTTCAGCTCAAGGGGCTCACCCCTTGGCCGGCGAGGGCTTGGCTGAGGCGGACGCTGTCGCCGGTGGTCTGGCAGACGTGCGCGTGGTG
>JBBQGR010000098.1:0-7914 GCA_038323185.1 Phycisphaerales bacterium
GGAAATCGGCATCATGCGCCAATCTGCCAGAATTGTCGCTACAGTCCTAAAAGAAATTATGGCAATGGTAGAGCCAGGAATGACTACAGCGGATTTGGATGCTTTTGCTGAGAAAAGAATTCGGGAAATGGATGCCATTCCCAGCTTCAAGGGTTTATATGGCTTTCCAGCCTCCATCTGTTCGAGTATCAATGATGAAGCGGTACACGGTATCCCCACCCGGAAGCGGAGGAGACGCGGCGGCGTTCCTGCTTGAAGATATTCTGGCACAGGTCGGTGCATGATGAACAGACGTAGACCTGGTTGGGTCCTTCGACCATCGGCCCTACTTCGCGGCTTGTCTTGCCGCAGAAGGAGCAGGTGGTGACCTTTCGAGCTTTAAAACTTTCGCCGGAAGCCGTCCCTGTTGGAGGCTGGTCCGACCCGTCCTGACGATTCTTCGCCATGAGATCCCTCTTGGAAGGCCCGGGAACAACAAACTCCCTTTCGGGCTGCACACTGTATCGGCGGGATGGGGCGAAGTCTGCACGCGAGTTTCGCGCTGCATTTACGACGCGTCTGATTCTGGGCCGGGTTCGCTGGCATTATCCGGACGCGGCTGCTCGCGATTGCTGGCGGCGCGTCGTCTGATCGCTTCCACGTCGGTGGGCGTTCGTGTGGAGGTTGGTGCTGGCTTCGTGTCGGGGCGTGGTGCGCAGGCGGTGTCGCGGGACTGCTTTGCGCTGATTCGCTCTTTAGCGCGGGTTGCGAGGACGCGTTTGGCCTGTTCGTATTCTTCCTGGCTCATGTCGCCTCGGTCGCGCGCGGCCTTGAGGCTTGAGAGGATTCCCATGCCGGGATCATCGCCCATGGCTGGTGTGAAAAGGCGGCGGCGGACGAGGAGGATGATCAGTCCGAGGGCGATGACGAGGCCGATGAAGACCATCACGAGGATGAGCACCGACGCGGGATCGGCCCGCTTGAGGGGTGCGGCGGCCTGCGAGAGTGTGGTCCAGTGGAACATGCTGTTGAGGGAGGGGTTAGGCGGGGCCTTGGGTCGAAGGGTACGCGGCGGTGTGTGGAGGACTTGATGGGCGCACTCGGAGCGCGGGTTGCGCTACGCGTTGCTGCTGCCGATGGCTTCCCTGATCGGCACGATCAGGCCCGGCACAACACGACGCTCGATGAGTTCTTCGCCAGCCTTGGCGAGCTGCGCGAGGACGGCGGGGAGGTCCTTGACATCGCTGAAGGGGCCGAAGCGGCGGAGCGTGCAGTAGACGCTGATGGGGTCGGGGCCGCCGTCGGGATCGACGCGAGGCATCTGGCCGCCTTGCTGGCGGGTCTTGACTTCGAAGTAGACCTCGGCCTCGCCTCGGTGGCCGACGGAGAGGCCGATGAGTGGTTGGCAGTCGACGGGGCGTGCGTTGGGAAGATCGATGAGGGCTTGGAGCGGGCTGCCGGCGTAGAGGGCTTCCAGGACGATGGCGTCGTGATTGCCTTCGGCAGAGAGATCAAAGCCGAAGAGAAGCTCGACGTATTCGACGTCGAGGGCGCTGATGGAGAGGAAGGCTGGCGCGAGTTCGAGGAGTGTGGCGTGAAGGCCGTAGGACTCTTCGGGACCTGTCGCGTTGACGACGCCTGCGCGGAGGCTGCTGGCCCGGAGGGCGACCCAGCGATGAGGGAATTCGGCTGGGGCACTCTCGAGGGCGAGCTCGTCCTTGTAGCGGCGGAAGCTGGACATGGAGGAGAACTGCTTGCGCACGCGCTCGAAGAGGTCGAGGACGGTCTCGCGGTTGCGCGGGAGCTCGAGCTTCAACTGGAGTTTGAGGTTGACGTAGTAGTCGCTGCAGAGTGCCTTATAGCTCTCGGTCATCGGGGCGTCTCCGCGGTGGGGCGTGCGGGCGACACGCGCCGCGGCCACGGCCGCACTCTAGGTGCGCGGGGTCAGGCGCCGTCTGATCCGACACCGCGCCGCGAAAGCGGTTGGAGTTTCCAATAGGTCAGGCTGCGCCAAGCCCACTCTGCGGGACCGAAGGCGAAGAAGCGCAGCCAGATCGGGCTCCATGCCAGCTGCAGGATCCAGATTGCCACGACGACGGCCAGGAGCTCGGCTCGGCCCAGCTTGCCGAAGAGGCCGAGGCCAAAGCCGTAGAAGATCGTGGTGCAGATCAGCGACTGGGCGAGGTAGTTGCTGAAGGCCATGCGTCCTGTGCAGCTGAGGAGCCACGTGATTGGGGCGAGCGCGGCGGTTTTGCAGGCGAGCATCACGACCGCCGCGTAGCCGACGGCGAGGAATGTGCTGGCGAGGTAGTTGAAGTGGGTTGAGACGGTCATGGTGCGGACGAAGTCGAAGTCGAGTGCCTTCATGTCGAGCACGCTCAGTGCGACGAGCGCGAAGCCGATGGTGAGCGCGACGGCGGCGGCCGCGGCGTACCGGCCCGGGGAGAGGCGTCCGGTGAGGAAGCCGAGCTTAAAGAGGCCGATGCCGATGAGCATCATGCCGAGGTTCTTCCAGAGGCCGTACATGGGGATGACGAAGAGCTGCATCATGAACGTTGTTGGCGCGCGGTGGAGGAAGGTCTCCCACCATGTGCCGCGGTGGGCGTCGATGGTGGCTTGCAACTTTTCTGGTGATGGCGCGAAGCCCTCGCTCATCTGCGCCCAGGCCTGTGCGGCGCCGGGGTCGGACTGGGCCTGCGCTCTGAAGTGGCTGAACATCAGGCCCATTCCTGAGAAGATGGGGATGAAGACGAGCGTGAGGAGGAGGCCGATGATGATGCACCACTTTGGCGTGAGGCGGCGGAGCGGATAGGCGATCATGCCGCAGATGGCGTAGTTGAAGAGGATGTCGCCGTACCAGATGAGGTAGCCGTGGATCATTCCGAAGAGGAGGAGCCAGGCCATGCGGCGGTAGTGGATTGCGGCGAAAGAGCGGGCGACGGGAACGTCGCCAAGTGGACCAAGCATGAGGACGCCCGCGCGCTCGGCCATCATCGCGATGCCCGCGCCGAAGAGCATCGAGAAGATGCTCATCATCTTGATCTCGAAGAAGACGTGCGTGAAGAGCCAGGCCAGGTAGTCCGGGCCTTCGAACCCACCGGCGAGGGGCGGGTTGTACATGACCTGCTCTGGGAGCGCGAAGAACCAGATGTTGACGGCGAGGATTCCCAGAACCGCGACGCCCCGGAGCGAGTCGATGCTGTTGTAGCGGGCTTGCTCTTGAACGGGTTGCAGGGTGGGCTTGGGAAGGGGCTGAGGGGTAGCGCTCATCGAGTGGCCGTGGGCTGCAAGATCCATTGAAGCACTCCGGCTGTGTCGGCAAGGTCCGGCATGACGCGGTCCGCTCCGGCGGCCGCGAGATCGTTCGAGCTTGTGTATCCCGTAGCGACGGCGAGGGCGCGGCAGCCGTGGGCCTTGGCGCATGTGACGTCGTGTGGGGTGTCGCCGATCACGAGCACGTGCTCAGCGTTGGGAGTTTGGCCCGTTCGGTTTCGGTATCGCTCGATGCCGACGGGGACGAGATGGTCGCGCCTGGGTGGGTTGAGTGGTGATTCATCGCCCCAGACGTGGATGGGGAATCGTGCGGGGTCGATGCCGCAGGCTCGAAGCTTGGTCTGGCCGGTTTCTGCGAAGTTTCCGGTGAGGAGGGCCATCACGACCTGGCTGCGACGCTCGAGTGCGGCGAGAAGATCGAGGACGCCGGGGAGTGCGCGGCACTCGACCTGCGTGAGCGCGGCGGGGAGCGCCTGGGCGTAGCCGTCGCGCAGGGCGCGATGGTTGGCTGGTGATGGCTCGATGCTTGCGCGCAGGAGCAGGTCGTGGATGATGAGAGGATCAAGACGGCCTGCGAAAGAGATGCCCTCGCTGGAGAAGGCGTCGCCATAAAGGCGCTTGCCCGCGGCGTTGAGGGCGGACATGCCCGCGTTGCTGGTAGAGATGAGGGTCATGTCGATGTCGAAGAGGATGAGCATGGAGGATGGGTCCGGTGCGATGGAGGGATGGGCGCGAGCTTCAGCCCGTGATCTCGAAGGCTGATTCGCCGTGCTGGAGCGGGAGGGAAGATTCGTCTTCACCTCGGATGAAGCGGGAGAGGCGGACTCTTACGTCGGCGAGGTATGCGTGGGCGTCGGTGGCGGTGCCCTGCACTTCGAGGAGGACGGAGCCATCGGGCTCGTTGCGAACGAAGCCAACGAGGGGGCGACCTGAGGCGATGGCCTTGGCGCTGGCGCGGAAGCCGACGCCCTGCACGCGGCCGGTGTAGCGAACGCGGCGGCGTTCGATGCAGGCGAAGCTGGAATGAGGGTTGATCGACACGCTTGATCTCCGAATGTTGGCGGAGAGCGTACGTGGGTGTGCGTTGGGCGTTACGCGGGCGTGGGCGGGGGAGAAAGGGAGTGGGCGGACTGGATGGGACACGGCGCGTGGCGGGAGTCCTACCTTTGATCGGCTGGTGGACTGGGATCGTTGTCGGGTGCGTTGGGTAGTGCTTTTTCGGGGCTGATCGCGTGCGGCGATGGAGAGCGATTGTGGGTCAGCTTTCGCGATCGAATTCGATTCCCTTCGGTGACCGCGGCGATGTTGATCGCGTGAAGGACGCGGCGGACATTGTTCGGATCGTGGGCGAGGTGGTAGCGCTCAAGAGCAAGGGTCGCGAGTACGTTGGGCTGTGTCCGTTCCATGATGATCACACGCCTTCGATGTGCGTGGTGCCGAGCAAGCAGATCTTTCACTGCTTTGTGTGCCAGTCGAGCGGGGATGTCTTTAGTTTCGTGCGCCGGTTCCACAAGATGGAGTTTCGGGAAGCTCTGGAGTTTCTCGCGGACCGGACGGGTGTTGCGCTGACGCCGCGGCGGGCGGGCGGGGGTGATGTTGCGGCCTCGGGTCCAACGCGCAATGACCTGCTTGGCGCGGCGGCGACGGCGCAGGACTTTTTCAGGTCGATCCTCGCGCATCCGGAGCATGGTCGCGTGGGGCGAGGCATCGTGGAGCGGCGGCGGATTTCGAGCGAGATGGCGGTGCAGTTCGGTGTCGGGGCCGCGCCGGATCGGTGGGATGGGCTGCTGCTGTACATC
This sequence comes from Phycisphaerales bacterium, assembly GCA_038323185.1. Taxonomy (GTDB): domain Bacteria; phylum Planctomycetota; class Phycisphaerae; order Phycisphaerales; family UBA1924; genus JBBASU01. The sequence goes on from JBBQGR010000098.1 coordinate 5,052, forward strand.
AAGAGCAAGGGGCTTGATCCGCGTGTGTTCATCGAGGCGGGGCTTCTGAAGCGGCGCGAGAGTGATGGCGGCTCGTATGACGTGTTTCGGAATCGGTTGATGTTCCCGATCCAGGATCGGCTTGGGCGTGTGATCGCGTTTGGCGGGCGAAGAATCAATGACGAGGATGAGCCCAAATACATAAATAGTCCCGAGTCGCGGCTGTTTGATAAGTCTGGGACGTTGTACGCGCTGCCTCTGGCGAGCCGCGCGATCCAGGAATCGCGCACGGCGATCATCACTGAGGGGTACACGGACGTGATTGCGTGCCACCAAGGTGGGTTTCGCAATGCTGTGGCGACGCTGGGCACGGCGCTGACGGCCAAGCACGCGACGCTGCTTCGAGGCGTGTGTGAGAAGGTGCTGCTGCTTTTTGATGGGGATGAGGCGGGGCAGCGTGCCGCGGATCGGGCGGCGTCGGTCTTCTTTTCTGAGCCGCTGGATGTGGCGATCGTGACGCTGGATAAGCACACGGACGCGAAGGATCCTGATGAGCTCCTGAAGCGCGAGGGCGGGGCGGAGATCTTTGCTAAGGCGCTGGCGGGCGCGGTGGACCTGCTTGAGTATCGCTTCGCGCGGATTCGTGAGCGGCTGAGTGGGAGCGGGATGGCGGCTATGTCTCGAGCCATTGATGCGGAGATTGAGGCACTGATTGGGCTGGGGCTGAAGGATGTGCCGCCGGTGCGGCAGAGGCTGATCATCAGGCGGCTGTCGGAATTGGCGGGTGTGGATGAGGCGACGCTGCAGCGAGCGATTCCGGCGGGGCGGAGCGGGCCTCGGGGGGGAGCGGGGCAGGGGGCGGGGCGCGCGAGCGCTTCGGAGCGGAACGAGGATGGTTCGCTGGCGCCGATCCCGCAGCGGCTGTCGGCGGCGGCGCACTTGCTGGGGTGCGTGTTGTGCGATGGGAACCTGCATGTTGCGCTGGAGCTGGAAGGGCGGAGGCTCATTGAGCCCGAGCGGTTTGAGGAGTCTTCGCTGCGGGCGATTGCGGAGGCGGTGGTCGTTCTGGTGCGCGAGGGGATGGCGCCGTCGCTCAATGTGCTGCTGTCAAGCACTGATGAGGAGGGCGTGCGTGGCGCGGCGGTCTCGCTCTCGTCGAGGGTTGATCTTGAGACGGATCGTGATTCGGAGCGGCTCGCGGCCCACTTCCGTGAGTGTCTCAGGCGTGCGAAGATGGACAAGAGCGTCGCGAGCCGGCTGGGCCTCGCGCGTGGACGAGAGGCGGACTCGGTGGGTGGAAGCTCAGATGCTGGGCCGGGCTCAGATGCTGGCGCGGGCGGGCTGGTGCCGGAGGTAAAGTTGGAGGGTCAGCCTCAGGCCCGGAGCGACACGACTTCGGCGATGGCTCGGCTGATGGAGGCTCGGAACCGGCACAAGACGCTTGGCGCGGACCGGCGGCAGCTGCCGCGGGGGTGAGAGGCGCGAGGAGGGCGGAGCGGACCTGGGATTGGTGGAGGGTGGTTTTCAACTGATTCGATGCGTGGGCGAACTCGCCCAGATTGACATCCTGTGGCGTGTTGACCTCGGCGAGGATGTGGCCAAAGGTTGGGATCGGGTCTTAGCGCGGACCAATTCGCGAGCACGGCGGCGCACGCGAGCGTCGGGCTTGGCGTTCGCCGTCTCAAGGAGCCATGTGTGATCGGTGATCTGCATCCTGCCGTGGAGCAAATGATCGAACTCGGGCGACGGCGCGGTTGGCTGAGCTTTGAGGAGCTCAACAACACGCTGCCGGACGAGATGGTTGATCCGATTGCGATCGACCATCTTCTCAACGTGCTCGACGTGCACGGCATCGAGATGGTGGACGAGCTGGAGTATCGCGCGCGGGTTCACCGTGCGGCGCTCGAGCGGGGTGAGGCGCCGGGCATGAGCCGTAAGGGCGCGGGGCTGCCGACGCTGTTTCGCGCGATGAGTGTGACGGGCGGCGAGCGTGCGGCGGAGTCGGCGACGCTGAGGAAGACGCTCTCGGACGCGGCGCTGGCGGCGATTGCGAAGACCGAAGACCCTCAGCCGGCGGACGCTGATGAGGCCGAGATCATGCGCGATCTGCATGAGGTTGTGGCCGAGGAGGCTGGCGGCAAGCGGATCGATGATCCCGTGCGGATGTACCTCTCGCAGATGGGCTCGATCCCGCTGCTGACGCGCGAGGAGGAGATCAGGCTCGCGAAGAAGATCGAGGTCACGCGGATGGTCTTCCGGCGGCGCTGCCTCGAGAGTGACTACATCATCGCGCAGGCTGTGGAGCTGCTGCGGCAGGTCTCCAAGGGCGAGCTGCCGTTTGATCGCACGATGCGGGTCTCGACGGCGGAGGTGAATGCCAAGGAGAAGATCGCGCGGCGGATCCCGGCCAACCTGCCGACGATCGACCGCTTGCTCAAGCTCAACCGGGAGGACTGGAGCGCGGTTGGACGGGCCCGCAAGGCGCGCGACAAGGAGGGCGCGCGGGAGATCGTCGCGCGGATCCGTGTGCGGCGGCGGCGGATGGCGGCGTTGACGGAAGAGTGCTCGCTGCGGACGGGGCGGATCATCCCGCTGATGCGCAAGCTGCGCAGCATCGCGAAGAAGATGCAGGAGCTGGACGCGGACTTGCGGTGCGCGAAGGACCCCGAGAAGGCCAAGGCGCGGTCGCGGCGCACGGGCCGCCCGCTCAAGCGGCTTGATCCTGAGGACCTTGCGGTGATGCGAGAGGAGCTGACGGGCCTGCGCGGGCTGGTGCTTGAGAGCCCGGTCGAGGTCGTGCGCCGGGTGCGCGAGCTGAACACGGTCTTCTGGGAGTATGAGCAGGCCAAGCGCGATCTTTCGGGCGGAAACCTGCGGCTGGTTG
>JBBQGR010000099.1:0-7892 GCA_038323185.1 Phycisphaerales bacterium
GGTGGTGGTGGTGGTGGCGGCGGTGCACGTGGTGGCAAGGGCGGCGACCGCGGCAAGCCCGCTGGCCGCACCGTCGAAGAGATCAAGAAGGAAACGCCAGCACTGCGGCGCCTGCGTGAGCAGGCCAAGCAGAAGGTCGCGAAGTTCAAGGGCGGCCTGGGCTAAAGCCATCCGGACATGATGTTCAAAGCGATCCCCGCAACTGCGGGGATTGCTTTTTGTGTGCCCCTCTAACACGGTCGCGCTGTGCCACTGTGCCACTGTGTTTCCCGGAGTTGCGGGGACCGTCGTGGACTTGGGTGAACTCAACGGCGCGAGCACGCACCTCCCCCACCACTCGCTATCCTTTGCCCATGGCGACCAAGACCTTTTCTTCAGTGGCTCAGGCCTTCGCGGACCTTCGTGACATAGGCGTGCTGCGCGACGGCATCACCGTGATGGTCGGCGGCTTTGGCCTCTGCGGCATTCCCGAGCACCTGATCGCCGCGCTGCGCGATTCGGGCGTCAAGGACCTCACCTGCATCTCCAACAACGCGGGCGTTGATGAGTTTGGGCTTGGCCTGCTCCTCCGCACGCGCCAGATCCGCAAGATGATCTCCAGCTACGTCGGCGAGAACGCGACGTTCGAGAAGCAGTTCCTCGGTGGCGAGCTCGAGATCGAGTTCAACCCGCAGGGCACGCTCGCCGAGCGCATCAGGGCGGGCGGCGCGGGCATCCCCGCCTTCTTCACGGCCACTGGCGCGGGCACCGTTGTTGCCGATGCGAAAGAGACGCGCCAGTTCTTCCGCCCCTCGCAGGGCATCGGCGGCGCGACGATCCCCGGCCGCGGCTTCGCGGGAAGGGCCGTCGGCTCGGAGAGCCAGCCAACCCAGACCGGATCGCCGCGCGACTACGTCCTTGAAACCGGGCTCTACGCCGATCTCGCGCTGGTGAAGGCGCACAAGGCCGATCCCTTCGGCAATCTCGTCTATCGCAAGACGGCGCGAAACTTCAACCCGATGATGGCCGCAGCGTCGGCCTTCACCATCGCCGAGGTCGATGAGCTCGTCCCGCTGGGCGCGCTGGAGCCCGACCAGGTCCACACGCCGGGCGTGTTCGTGAAGCGAATCGTGCAGACGAAGAGCGAGAAGCGAATCGAGCAGCGGACGGTGAGCAAGTAAGCGGCGCGAGGCCGCGCAAACACAGAACGCAGCTAACGGATCGCTGATACCCCAGCGCCGCCATCAGCGAACACCAAGGAGCGGGCACCATGAAACTCATCGTCGGACTCGCGTGCGTGGTCTGCGGCGGGGCCGCAGTGCTCTACGCCATTGGCAGCGGCGTGTGGCCCATCATCGCGCTCTATCGCGACACGCTCGCGGATCCGATGAGTCAGGCCGGTAGTCAGGCCGACAACCAGGCTCAGACGATCACGCACGACATGTGGCGAGCCGTCACCATCGGCTTCATCGGCGCGGTGCCCTTCCTGATCGGCACGGTGCTGCTGAAGATATCGATGTTCCAGAAGTTGCGGAAGGTGATGCGCGGCGGGAAGTAGTGCCGCGCCGAGAGTTTGCCTGTGTTCAACACGGAGAAGACCAAGAGACTCGGAGAGAAACTGAGACAGAGCAATTGCCTTGACATCACTCCTTCTCTCCGCTCTTCTCCGCGTCTCCGCGTTCTGCACTTCTCCAAGCCTATTGCCAGTGCCAAGTGAGAGGTTCCTACTCTCGTCAATCAAACCACAACTGGCTTGGGATGTCGATGATCCTGCCGCTGGCGGGGTCGACCACGCCGCCGGTCCAGGTTCGGAGCAGGTTGTTGGTGTTGTTCAGGCCCGCGCCGGTGATGCCGCTGGTGCCGTCGGGCATGCGTGTGATGTCATTTTCGTTTACGAAGAGGTTGTCGGGCTGGACGGCCTGTCCTCCCGCGATGCCCGTGAATGTGAAGGGTGTGCTCGTCGGATCGGGCGTTGTTTCGAAGTTCACCGCGCCGTCGTTGTAGCAGATGTTTCCTTCCCACGTGGTCCGGCCGCCGTGGATGAGCAGCGTGTTGGAACCCGTGCCGATCGGCGTGTTGCCGCCGTTGCTAGCTGTGCTGTTCACAAGCTGCCAGCGCAGGCCGCCGCCATTCCCAACCGCGACGTACGCCGGGCCGCGGTTGCCCACGATCGCGTCGGTCGATTGGAACGTGTTGCTCCACCTGGGCACCCGCCCGCCAACAAATGGCGTGAAGGCGTAGCTCAGGTTCCCCGGCGTTCCAGGGCGTCCGCGACCGAACGTGCCGGTGTCCTCGGGCACGGCCTTGAACCCTGGGTCCCAGAGCGCCGTGCTCCCGGTGGCGTCCGCCGTACCGGCAGGGTTCGAGTACATGTACGCCACGTCTAGCGCGATCATGGGGTTGGACTCAGCAGGCGAGAGCATGACTTCGGGCGACACGAAGCCGTTGAAGATCAGGATCGACGCGACATGGCGCGGCAGGTCCTTCTCGGAGCCCGGCGCGAGCGTGGTGTTGCTCCTGTCGACCTGGCTCGGGGTGGGGTAGAGGTCGCTGTTGGTCTGAGCCCAGAGCAACATGCCCTGCTGAATGCCGCGGATCTGCGTGCTGTCCTTGATCTGGCGTGCGGAGCTGCGCGCCTTGCCCAGCGCGGGGAGCAAGATGCCGATCATCGGCACGATGACGAGGCAGGAGAGGAGCAGAACGACCCCGCCGATCACCATCGCGATCAGCCCGCCACTACTCTTGCGAACGCGCACCATCTCCGGCGCTGGCATGTGCATGTTGCCGCCCGGCGGCACGGGGAAGGTGCGGCCCGGCGCACCCTGCGGCATCTTGGCAAAGAGCGGCGAGATCTCGGGCGATTGCGACGCGGTGATCCACGCCGCGAGGCCATCACGCCAGATCAGCGACGTCGGCACGACCTCGCGCGAGAGGACCATCGCCTTGATCTGCTCGAGCGTGAAGGGCCCACTCTGGGCACGCCCATCGCGAGAGACAAACCAGATCGACCCAGGCGTCACGCCAGTACCACTGCCGCCACTCTGATTCGAATCGTTCATGCCGTCACCCCCAGACGCTCAAGCGTCTGCTTTCACTCGACCACTTCGCCACCTAGCCACTTCGCCACTTCGCCACTTCGCCACTTCTTCTACGGTACCTCCCGCCAAACGTTGCCACAAATCTGGTCTGGCACGCCGCCCTGTCCTCTCACCGCCCCTCCACTACACTCCCGACATGGCACTGACCCGAGACCAGCTTGCGCAGCGTGCGGCCCGTGAACTCCGCGATGGTTACGTCGTCAACCTCGGCATCGGAATCCCGACGCTGGTGGCCAATTACGTCACCAGCGGCATGGATGTCTGGCTCCAATCCGAGAACGGCCTCCTGGGCATTGGCCCCTTCCCGCGCGATGAGGACGTCGATGCCGACCTCATCAACGCTGGCAAGCAGACCGTCACGGCCCGCACCGGCGCGAGCTTCTTCTCCTCTTCCGACTCCTTCGGCATGATCCGTGGCGGTCACATTGACCTCTGCATCCTCGGCGCGATGCAGGTCTCCGAGACCGGCGACCTCGCCAACTGGATGATCCCCGGCAAGATGGTCAAGGGCATGGGCGGCGCGATGGACCTGGTCGCGGGCGTGCGGCGCGTCGTCGTCGTCATGGAGCACGCGGCCAAGGGCACCACCAAGGTCGTACGCCAGTGCTCGCTGCCGCTGACGGGCCGCAACTGCGTCGACCTGCTCATCACCGACCTCGCCGTCTTCGAGATGGACCGCGCCAAGGGCCGCTTCACGCTCATCGAGCTCGCGCCGGGCGTGACAGAGGCCGATGTGCGAGCCCAGACCCAAGCCGCGTACGAGGTGGCGCCCAAGCTCGGAACAAGCGCGAACTGAGCCAAGAAGTAGTCGAGTGGTCCAGTAAAGACCGAAGGCACTTGACCACCCAATCACCCAACCACTCGACCACTCGACCACTAGACCACTCTCTTCTTCCCCCATGCCCCAACGCTGGTTCGATGCTCACCTTGATCTGGCCTACCTCGCGGTGCGAGGGCGAGACATGGTTCGCGCGGCGAGCGATCTCCCACCCGAGCGCGTCGGCCCGCACGCGCCCGCGGCGGTAACGCTGCCCGAACTTCGCACCGCCCACGTGGACCTCGCGCTGGGCACGATCTTCACCGAGCCTGTGAAGCAAGCCGACACGGTCGAGGCGGTCTTACTCGCGACGCTCACGGCCGAGCAGTACTCAACGGGAGATGTTGAGCAGGCGCACCGGCGCGGGCGCGCGCAGCTGGAGGCCTATCTCACGTGGCGCGACGCGGGGCTGGTCTCGCTCAACCTGCGCAGCGCACTCGTTGCTCCCGAGGGCGTGGGCGAAGTCCGCGGCGGGATGGGCGTTGCGGAAGTGGTGCCGCCATCGATTGAGTCGCGCGTGCTGCGCGCCGCGAAGTCCTCGCCATTGACGCTGGGCATCCTCATCGAGAACGCTGACGTCGTGCGTGAGCCCGCGGAGCTTGCATGGTGGGCGGAGCGCGGCGTGGTGGCCGTCGGTCTGGCGTGGGCCAAGCCCTCGCGCTACGCGATGGGCAACGGCGCGGCACCGGAGTCTCGCGCCGGGCTCACGGATCTCGGCCGCGAGATGGTGCGCGAGATGGACCGGCTCGGCATCGCGCACGACGCCTCGCACCTCTGCGACCGCGCACTCGATGAACTGCTCGAACTCGCGACCGGCACCGTGATGGCCTCGCACTCCAACTGCCGCGCACTGCTCGATCGCGCGGGCGCGCCGCCCAACCAGCGCCACCTCACCGACCGCCACATCCGCGCCATCATCGCGCGCGGCGGCGTCGTCGGGCTCAATCTCTTCTCCCCATTCCTCATCGCGCCCGGCTCATCGCGCAGCGGCGCAGGCGAGGCCCGCGCCACGCTCGAAGAAGCCGCGGACCACGTGCTGCGCATCTGCGAACTCGCGGGGAACGCAAGCCACGTCGGCCTCGGAAGCGACATGGACGGAGGATTCTCGGCGCAGCGCCTGCCGCTGGGTATGAGCGGACCCAAGCACCTGAAACTCCTCGCCGACACGCTCACCAAGCGCGGCATGACGCAGGCCGATCTCGAGTCTTTCGCATGGAAGAACTGGTCAGAACTCTTCGCGCGGGAGCGGAAGTAAACAGCGAAGAGGGCTCACCACGCAAGTCAATGAAGGGCGCGGAGAAGCGCAGGACGCGGAGACACAGAAAAGAGCGAAGTGGGTGGAGTTGGAGCCAGTCTGGCCAGAGCGCACCCATCCAAAGAGAGCCTGCGGTGCAGCTATTCCACTGGACGACTTCACCAACCGACCACTCAAACACGTTCCTCACCTGCCTCCACCGTGAACTTCGTGGTGAGGCTGTTCTCTTCACGCCAGCTCACGCGACTCCATCGCCTCATCTGTCTGCTTAGCTCGCATTGCGCGGAGCGCCTCGCGCACCTGCGGCTTCACGATGCCGACGATCGCCGCGGCGAGGAGTGCCGCGTTCTTCGCGCCCGCTGGCCCGATCGCCAGCGTCGCCACCGGCACGCCGCCGGGCATCTGGACGATCGAGAGCAGCGAGTCCATGCCGCTGAGGGCCTTGGACTGGACCGGCACACCGAAGATCGGCACGATGGTCTTCGCCGCGAGCATGCCCGGCAGATGGGCCGCGCCGCCCGCACCAGCGATGATCGCCATCAGCCCACGATCCTCCGCGGTTTCGGCATACTCAAAGAGCCAGTCGGGCGTGCGATGCGCCGACACGACGAGTGCTTCATGAGCGACACCAAGCTCACGCAGCATCTCGCACGCGGGCTTCATCGTCTCCCAGTCGGAGCGCGAGCCCATGACAACGCCGACGAGGGGGCGGGCGGCGGCGCGGCGGGTCGTCTTCGCGGCGGAAGTTCCTTTAGCCATGTCAGGAGCGTAGATCCGCGCCGACGGGAGTGACGGGAAACCACTCAGGCAGCGGTGCTCGCCCAACATGTTCCGCCGTGTACGCCACGTCAGCGCACGTCAGCGCACGTCACGCCTTCTCCCAGGCGTCCTTGTCGAGCTTGGGGAATGTGACCTTGCAGGTGCCGGGCTCGATGCCTTCCACGCGCGCGAAGCCCTTGTTGTCGAGCGTGCCGGACTCGACCTTGTTGTCCGAGGTTGTGATCTTGTAGGGCTCGCCGGGGACGGGCTTGTTCTCCTCGTCCACCAGCTCGATCTCGATCCAGGAGAGCTTCTTCTCTTCCGAGCTTCCGGGCTGTTCGGGCTCTGCCTTCACCGGCGGCAGCGTGACCTTGCCATACTTGCCGCTTTTGGTTTGAAGCTGCTCGGCCTTAATCTTCGAGACTTCGCCCGGATCCGCTGTATCAGCTTCCGGAACCTCAACGGTCTCGGCGGGTGCGACTGCGGAACCCATTTTGACGGACTTCGGACTGGCCATGATCTGATCTCCGGCGGTGGCTGCGGATCGGGTGCGCTGCTGGTTCTCACGGTACAGGAGTTGCGGGCTTTTTGCCAGGATTCTGCGAGATGGTGCGGGTTGACTTCGAAGGCCGTGGCCAATGCCTGATATGTCTGAAATGCGTGCCATGTCTGCCATGCGTGCGAGGTATGGTGACGCAACGAACCTCCCCCCTTACCCGATCACGGTGGTCAATCCCTTGACGGTCAGTGCTGCACCGGCTTCAACGGCACCCGCTGTGTCGGCCTTGACGGAGACCATGCCGCCCTCGAGCTTGGCCTGGACGGTTCCCTTGGCCTCGAAGTTGGCGGTGGCGGTGATCTTGGTGTTGGCGTCGGTCTCGATGGTGAGGTTGGTTGTCTTGATGTTGATGGAGCTGGAGTCGATGGCGATGTAGCTGCCGCCGACCTTCAGCGTGATGTTGGTCGCGGCCTCGAGGGCGATGATGTCGGCCTTGATCGAGAGCTGGGCCGCTACCGATGTGCTCTGGTTGGCCTTATACACCTCGATGACGTCGGCCTCGATGGTCTCGGACTTGGTGCCCGTGACCTTGATGGCCTGCTTGCCGCCGATGGCAAGGTTGAAGTCCTTGATGATCTCTTCCTTGTGGTGGCCCTCGACCTTCTCGCTCCGATCGTTCTTCACGAGCTCCATCTGGTCGTGCTCAACGATGAGCGCGCGATCGTTCTTGATCGTCTCGAAGCAGTCTGCGAGTACCCGGATGTCCATGTTCTTCTGAGCGTGGATGAAGAGCTGCTCCTCGCCAGCCTTGTCCTCGAATCGGATCTCGTTGAAGCCTGCCCCACCCTTGGAAGAGTTGGTCTTGGTCGTGGACATCGTCTTGTTGCCCGGGAGCGCGTAGGGAGGCATGTTCTCGTTGTTGTACACGCGTCCGGTGATGATGGGCTGGTCCGGGTCACCCTCGAGGAAATCAACGATGACTTCCTGCCCCACGCGCGGCGTGAAGATCGAGCCCCACTTCTTCCCGGCCCAGGCCTGCGCGACGCGGATCCAGCACGAGCTCTTCTCATCGCCCGCGCTGTAGCGATCCCAGTGAAACTTGACCTTGACGCGTCCCCACTCGTCGGTGTAGATCTCCTCGCCGCTGGTGCCGCAGACGATCGCTGTCTGGGGCCCGGCGACGCTGGGCTTGGGTGACGTGCGCGCGGGGCGGATCTGCGTCTCGGCCGCGACCGCCGCGAAGGTGCCCTCGAAGAACTCCTCGGCCTGGCCCGCCTTGCCGGACGTGAAGTCGTCGACGCGGGCGGTGATCTCCTGCCTCAAGATGACGTAATCGCGATTCTGATCCTTACGCGGCATGTCACCGAGCGTGAACTTGCACCCCGCGTGGACGCCGCGAACATCCCCCTCGGCGCGGCAGATCTCATGCTGGCTCGCGAGCTCCTCGGCGCGAACGGCCGCGTAGGACTTTCCGTGGTCAACCTC
>JBBQGR010000100.1:0-7884 GCA_038323185.1 Phycisphaerales bacterium
ATTGGCGTGATCGCCAAGAGCCAGGGTAACCCTGTCTTCCAGGCCGCTCGCACCGGTGCCGTCGACGCCGCCCGTGACCTCAGCGCAAAGCACGGCATCAACATCTCCGTCAACTGGCAGACACCCGTCGACGAAGACGCGCAGAAGCAGTCTGAGTTCATCGAGCAGCTCGCGAGCCAGGGCGTCGATGGCATCTCCCTCTCCGCCACCGACGGCCAGGTCCTGCAACGCTCCATCGACTCAGCGGTCGACAGGGGCGTGATCATCGTTACCTTCGACTCCGACTCGCCCAACAGCAAGCGCATGGCCTACGTCGGCATCGATGACGTCGCTGGCGGCCGCGCCGTCATGCAGCAGCTCGCCAAGGCCATGGGCGACAAGGGCGGACCCATCGCGATCCTCGGTGGCACGCAGACCGCACCAAACCTCCAGGCCCGCATCAAGGGCGTCAAGGAAGAGCTCGAGAAGCTCAAGGACAAGGGCTTCACGCTCAGGGAGGTCTACTACCACAGGGAGACCGCCAACGACGCCGCCGCCGAGATCCAGCGCGTCCAGAACGCCAACCCCGACATCAAGGGCTGGGCCATGGTCGGCGGCTGGCCCCTCTTCACGCAGAACGCACTCACCGGCATCGCCGACAAGGGCGTCAAGGTCGTCGGCTTCGACACGCTCCCCGAGCAGCTCGGCTACGTCAAGCGCGGCGAGGTCCAGGCCCTCATCGGCCAGGACTGCTACGGCTGGGGCTACCAGTCCGTCTCCATGCTTGTCGACAAGCTCCACCTCAAGAAGGACCCACCGAATGTGATCAACACCTTCGACCTCTCCGTCGTGACGCAGGACAACGTCGCGGAGTACGAGGGCCTGTGGCAGAAGTGGCTCGGCAAGAAGTAAGCACATCGCTCGATCACTCGCACGCTCCGGGCCACCGCCCGGAGCGTGTTTTCTGCAAGCGGCCCCACACCATGAGCGACTTCCTCACCGCCACCAACATCAGCAAGCGCTTCGGCATCACGCAAGCACTCGATGACGTCTCGGTCTCGTTCCGGCGCGGCGAGGTCCACGCGCTGATGGGCGAGAATGGTGCAGGCAAGAGCACACTCGGCAAGGTCATCGCGGGCCTCCATCGCGCCGACACCGGCACCGTCACGATCGATGGCAAGATCCTGGCGCCGGGCTCGCTCGACGCGGCGTTCGACGCCGGCATCCGCCTCGTTCATCAGGAGCTCGCGCAGTGCCCCAACCTCTCCGTCGCGGAGAATCTGAGCCTGCACCGAATGCCCATCTCGCGATCAGGCTTGGTTGACTTCGCGAAGATGCATCGCCGCGCCGAGCGCCTCGTCAATCGCCTGGATCCCAGGATCGACGTGCGCCGGCCGCTGGGCGACCTCTCCCCCGGCAAGCGTCAGATCTGCCAGATCGCCGCCGCCCTCGACGATGGGACGCAAGATGGCGACGCGTCCAACGCGGGTCACGGCGGCGCGCGCGTCATCGTCCTTGATGAGCCCACAAGCTCGCTCTCAATCTCCGAGGCCGATCGCCTTATCGAGATCGCGCGACAGCTCGCCGCCGAGGGCATCACGATCATCTACGTCAGCCATCGCATGGGCGAGATCTTCGCCGTCTGCGACCGCGTCACGGTGCTGCGCGACGGCAAGTACGTCGCCACCAGCGAGATCAAGAGCCTCGACGAGCCAACGCTCGTGCAGCAAATGATCGGTCGCCGCCTCGAAACGCCGCGAGGCCGTGCCTTCGCAAGCGCCGAGGCCTCCGGCCGCGAGAGCCAGCCCTCGCTGCAGGTCCAGCGCCTCTCCTCGACCGTGGGCCTCAAGGACATCTCTCTCGAAGTGCGTCCCGGCGAGGTCGTCGGCATCGGTGGCCTCGTCGGCTGCGGCCGCAGCGAAGTTCTCAACGCCATCTTCGGCCTCGACCACGGCGCGCGAGGCGTCATCCGCTGCATGGGCCGCCCACTCGCAGGTCGCGACGGAGGCAAGGCCTTTGGCCTTTCGCCGGGCCACCATCGCGGCCCGCGCGCGGCCATCGCCGCCGGACTCGGCTACCTCCCCGAAGATCGCCGCAACCAGGGCCTCTTCTTCGAGATGGGCATCGGCGAGAACATCGTCATGCCCTTCATGGCGCGCATGGCCTCGTGGCTCGGCTTGCGCTCCATGCGCTCAGAGCGATCCGAAGTCGCCTCAAAGATCGCCGAGTTCCAGGTCAAGTGCGCCAGCCCCGCACTCTCGCCCGCCACCCTCTCGGGCGGCAACCAGCAGAAGCTCCTCATCGCACGCTGGATGGGCGGCACGACGCGCGTCCTCATGCTCGATGAGCCCACCCGCGGCATCGATGTCGGCACCAAGGCCGAGGTCTACCGCCTCGTCCGAAAGGCCGCGGACAGCGGCGTCGCGATGCTGCTCGTCTCGAGCGAGATGCCCGAGCTCCTCGCCCTCTCCGACCGAATCCTTGTCATGTGCGAGGGTCGCATCAGCGGCGAACTCCGCGGCGACGATATGACGCAGGAAAAAATCCTGCGCCTGGCCACCGGAATCGATCGCTCGGGCACATCCTCATCCACCGAGCCGCAGTCCGCCGCGGCCAGCGCGTAGACTCGGCTCCATGCCCACCAAGGGAGCCAACCCCGAGCCCTCGCCGCGCACGCTCGTCTGCGTCCCGCTCACCGTCCTCGAGGACGATCGCACGATCGAGGAAATGCGCCGCGCGCTCGACGCCGGTGCCGACATCATCGAGCTCCGCATCGACACGATCTTCGAGGGCGAAGGCGGGAGTGACACGCACGACACGCACGACACGCACGACGCCGCGATCGTCCGCCGAATTCGCACGCTCATCAAGTCCAGCCCACTCCCGGTGATCCTGACCTGCCGCGTCGCGAGCGAGGGCGGCGACTATGACGGCGACGAAGCAGACCGCATCAGCCTCTTCGAGCGGCTGACCGCCGCGAGCGCATCTTCGCCCGCGTACCTCGATGTCGAGTGGTCATCCTTCTCGCGCTCCGCCAACATCGCTCAGAAGGTGCGCTTCTGCGTGCGGCACCCCGGGCAACAACGCGACGTCACCAGCGGGCTGATCCTCTCAACGCACGACTTCTCAGGCCGCCCGACGGACCTGATGCGCCGCGTGCTCGCGATGTCCGAGCAGGCCGCCGCGAGCGTGGTGAAGGTTGCCTTTCGCGCGCGCTCGCTGCGCGATGCGCTCGAAGCGCTCGATCTCCCAGCGCAGTCAAGCCGTCCGACGATTGCGCTCGCGATGGGCGAGTTTGGCCTCGCCTCGCGCGTGCTTGCAGGAAAGTTCGGCGCGTTCCTGACCTTCGCCGCGCTGCGCAGCGAGCGCACCACTGCGCCCGGACAGCCCACGATCGCCGAGCTGCTCGGCCTCTACCGATTCCGCTCGATCACTCCCGCAACCAGCGTCTACGGCGTTGTCGGCTGGCCCATCGGCCACTCGCTCTCGCCGCTCGTGCACAACGCGGGCTTCGAGGCCATCAATCACGACGGCGTGTATCTGCCGCTGCCCATCGGCGTTGATGAGTCCGACGCGGAAGCCTCGTACCTCTCGTTCAAGGCCACGATGCTCGAGCTCATCGAGCATCCGCGCCTCACGCTCTGCGGCGTGAGCGTCACGATGCCGCACAAGGAACATCTCCTTCGCCTCGCGCGCGAGCGCGGATGGAGCATCGACGCCGTGACCGAATCCGTCGGAAGCGCGAACACGCTCACGCTCGCAGCGACAGGATCCGCCGCACGCGCGAGCGTGATGAACACCGACGCACCGGCGGTTGCGATCTGGCTCACGCAAGCCATCGGCGGCGGGCTCGCGGGCAAGCGCATCGGCATCCTCGGCGCGGGCGGTGTCGCGCGTGCCGCAGCACACGCCGCGGCCTCCGCGGGCGCAACCGTCATCATCTACGCGCGCGATGTGTCCAAGGCGCAGCGACTCTGCGACGACGTCGCCGTGAGTCTCTCGCGATCTGCAAGTTCCATCAAGCTGGTCGCCGCGGCGTGGGACCTCATCCCCAAGAACTGCTGCGACGCGATCATCAACTGCACGCCGCTGGGAATGTCCGGGACGCCCGGCGCGGCCCAATCACCGATGGATCTCGCCGCGATCGATGGGTGCGGGCGCGACACGATCTATTTCGACCCCGACTACAGCCCGGTCCAGACGCCGCTGCACGCGCTCGCGCGTAGCGCGAGCCGCCGCACCGTCGATGGTGTGGGCGTGTTCGTCGAGCAGGCCGCGTTGCAGTTCGAAACGTGGACCGGCACCGCCGCGCCGCGCGCACTCTTTGAACGAATCGTCCGCGAGCGCCTCGCCGAGCGCGAGGCCGCGCGACACGAAAAGAGCTGATCACGCGTAATGATCACGCGTTCTGATGACCTGTCCTGATCACGTGTCCTGATCACGTGTCTGTCCCGATCACGTGTCCGGATCACACGCCCTGATCAGTCACGCCGCTCATCCGCAGCAGCGTGCGGAAGCTCTCTGAGAAGACAAAGTTGTGCTCGGGGAACTGCGTTCCTGCCATGTTCTGATCGATGTGGCTGAACATGAGGTCGATCGTGCCGATCTGGCGTGCGGACGTTGTGCCGCCCGGATCAAGCAGCTCGACCACGCCGCGCGTCGAGGCGCCCATGGCGTCGAAGTGCTCCATCGTCGCGGTGTACCGCAGCGTGAAGCCGGGCACCGCGTCTTCCGTCAGTTCTGCCTTGCTCACCTTCGCCAGGATCACCTTCTCGCGAAATTCTTCCGCGTGCCCGACGAGGATTCCTGCCGTCTGCGCCATGCCCTCGATGATAAAGCACGCGGGCATGATCGGCATCGCGGGCAGATCATCCGTCGCCGCGAAGTGATCGTGCAGGTGCTCTTCCGCGAGCGAGATGTTCTTGATCGCCACCAGCCGCTCGCGCGGCACGAGCTGCACAATGCGATCAATCCACATCCAGCGCATGAGAGAATCCGTTGTGAGTGTGGTGAGCGTCTGTGCCGCGCGTCACTTCGCCGCGAGCTTGGCCTCAACGAAGCGCACCAGAACCTCGACGGTGAAGATCTCGGCAACCTTGCGAACCTGCGGATCCTGCTCGAGTGCCGTGAAGTTCGCGTGCGGCATCCGGACCTTCATCGCGGCCAGGCCCTTTGGTGTGACGAGGCCATCCTTCACGTACTCGGGATCCTGGCTCACGCCCTCGGGAAAGAGCTCGCCCTGCGCGATCTTGATGGCGAAGGCCTGCTCGAGCTTGAAGACGATGTCGAGGAAGTCGATGGACTCTGCGCCCAGGTCCTTGGTCAGGATGGCGTTCATCTGAACCTCGTCGTCGTCAACGGCGAGCGCATCGACCAGAACGGCCTGAATCTTCGAGAAGATCTCGTCGCGTGTCATCGCTTGCAAGCCCTCGAGGGGAACGCTTCCGGCACGGATCCGCCGTGCCCCGGAAGCGAGGGGGACATGATAGGACGAAGGTAGGACGAAAAAAGGGAGGAAGGAATGGTGCCGCGTCTGATCTGCCGCCATCGGTTGCTTTGCCGGCTAGACCAGCGCGGCCGCGCGCGGCGCAACCCGGATCGGGCGGAGCTCAAATCGCCCCGAGGCCGCGACCGGCAAATCTGCCGCGCTCTCGCCGGGTTCGATCAGGAACGCTTTTCCCTCAAGGTCGAGCACGCCGCCTTCGAGCTCCTTACGCAGCGAGACCTCGATGCGGAGTGACGCGCCGGGCTGGACAAAGCGGCCGTACTTGAGCGCGCGAACTCGTCCGAGCACGAGCCGCGACGGCGCTCCGCCCGCGCGGTGCGCGGCGAGCACACGCCCGGCCTGCACCAGCGACTCGAGCATCAGCACGCCCGGCAGGACTGGGAACGTGGGAAAGTGATCCTGAAGATACTCCTCGGCCTGAGAGACCAGCTTGAGCGTGACGACCCGCTCGGGAGAGCATTCGAGCACGCGATCCACAAGGGAGAAGTGCATGGCGCAGCGTATCGCGCCGGCGCCGCGGCGTCGAGGCTGTGGGCGAAAGTGCTGGACTGGAGCTCGGTTGCGGGCCCCTTTGGACGCTTGGTCCTGCGCGTACCCTTTGACGTGGCGATGCGCGAGATCAGCGGCGAGGGCGTGTGCGTGCGAGTCTGGGAGTGGTCCGAGACCAGCCAGACTGCATCGATATTGACGCGCGAACTCGGGATTGTCCGTGTGATCGCGAAGGGTTCGAAGCGAGAGAAGAGTGACTATTCGGGGGGCCTTGAGCCCGCAACGTGCGGGCGGTTTACTGCTCTGCTCAAGGCGGGCGATGGGCTCTCGCTTCTCACGAGCTGGGATCTTGCGGAGATTTTTCCTGCCGTGCGTCGTTCGCTCTCGGCGTTTCACGCTGCGCTCGCGATGATGGACATGGTTCATCACGCGCTGCACGAGCAGGATCCGCACCCGCTTGTGTTTGATGCGCTCCTTGATGGACTTCGCGCGATGACGGGCGATCCGCACGCGGATCGGTGCGCGATGCTGACGCTCGCGTCGGCGGTCCTTCTGGACACGGGGCACGGGCCGGAACTCGGGGTCGATGTGCGCACTGGTGAGCCGCTCGGTGAGGCTCGCACGCTCGCGTTCTATCCGCATCTTGGCGGCCTCTCGCGCGATGTTGGGGATGATGGCGTGCGCGACGCGCTGCACGCTGCTACTGGTCATGATGGTGATCGCGACGCGGGGCTGGTGTGGCGTGTGCGATCGGAGACGGTGATGCTGCTGCGCGGCGTGCGCGAGCGGGGGCACGAGGCCGCGATTGAGGGCGATCCC
This sequence comes from Phycisphaerales bacterium, assembly GCA_038323185.1. GTDB lineage: Bacteria > Planctomycetota > Phycisphaerae > Phycisphaerales > UBA1924 > JBBASU01. Next base: position 6,794 of record JBBQGR010000100.1, read on the forward strand.
GCGGCGGCGGAGCGGGCGCTGCGACTGCTGGGCTCGTACTTTCGCGAGGTCTTTCAGTGTGATCCTCCCGCGCTGGGTGCGGCGCTCGGACTTGCGGGCGCGAGCTAGGGCGGTGCGACTGCGCTGCACTGATCTGCAATGATCTGCCATGATCCGCCACACGCTGCCATGTTCTTTCTTTCATGGGAGAAGTCGGCCAACGGTGCCGGGAACGAGCTTGAAGTCGTCGATCAGGCTCTTTAGGTCTGAGAGTGTGACGCGGCGCAGGCGATCAAGCTCTTCTTCGAGCGTTGTGTGTACGCCGAGGTAGGTCATGAGTCGTCCGATGCGGTGCATGCGGCCGTCGGGGCGCTCGCCCGCGAGGGTGACTCCGGTTGCGAGCTTGGCCATGAGGCGATCAAGATCATCCTGCGTGAGCGAATCGCGCAGGGTCTTGAGCTCGCGCTCCATGATGGACCAGATCTCTTCGAGCGACTCGGGGTCGCCGCTGGCGAAGAGGAGGAGCTCGCCGAAGCGGTCGTGCGGGTCGTACTGCGCCACGGCGTCCTCGGCGAGGCCGGTCTCGATGAGGGCCCAGTGGAAGCGGGAGTTGCCGGGCGCGCCGAGCACCTGGGCCAGGAGCGAGGCGGCGTAGCGACGCGGGTCGTCGATGGCGGGTGCTTCGCAGAATGCGAGGAGGTAGCCGCGGCTGAACTTTGGGTTGTGGAGGTCGAAGGGGCCGCCGCCGTGGCGCGGCGAGGAGTAGTCGCGCTGCACGCCGGTTGGGGTCCAGTGGCCGCAGATGGACTCGGCCTGCGCGCACGCGGCGTTGAAGTCGAGCTTGCCGCTGATGGCGAGCACGGTGTTGTCGGGCGCGTAGCGCGATACGAAGTAGTCGTGCATCTGCTGCGAGGTCAGGTCGGTGATGGTCTGCGTGGTGCCGAGCACGCGGTGCGCGAGGGGGTGCTTGCCGAAGTGGCGATCAAGGCAGGCCTCGTAGAGCACGAAGAAGGGGTTGTCCTCGTACATCGCGATCTCTTCGAGGATCACGCCCTTTTCGGTGTCGAAGTCGGACTGCCTCAGCGCGGGGCGCATCATGCGAGAGAGGAGTT
>JBBQGR010000101.1:0-7881 GCA_038323185.1 Phycisphaerales bacterium
CGACTTCAGTTCACAGACGCACAACGGGACCACAACCAAAGTCCATCGACCTGCGCTCAGAGCGCCGTACTTCGATGGCAGAGTCTCCCAACCACGCCCGATCACGCCTAGCGTGCAGCATGACGACCAAGAACGAGGCCGAGCGTGGCGGGGTTTCCAGCGGCACAGATCTCAACGCCCATCCGCGCCTCTGGCAAGAGGCTGTTTCGTTCGCCGCACGAGTCCACAAGAATCAGGTCAGGAAGGACGGGCGCACGCCCTACTTCGCGCATCCCGTTCGCGTCGCGCTCACCGTGCGAGTCGGTTTCGACTGTGAAGATCCCGTCGCGCTTCTCGCGGCGCTCCTGCACGACACCATCGAGGACACCACGACGGACTACGACGACATCGCCGATCGATTCGGTAGCGAGGTCGCGATGTGCGTCGCGACGCTCACGAAGAACATGGCCCTTCCCGAATCGCCACGCGAAGCGGCGTATGACGCGCAGCTCGCTGCCGGCCCTTGGCAGGCGCGCATCGTGAAGCTCGCAGATCAGTACGACAACCTGAGCGATGTTCCAACGATGCCGGAGGAGAAGCGGCACGAGCACATCCACAAGACGATGGATCGTTGCCGCCGCGCACTCGCACTGGTTGCGAAGGAGCGCGAGACAAACGCGAACATCGGGCGCGCGGCGGCGGTGCTCGAGAGTGCGATGAAGGGTTGAGTTGGACTAAACGGGAAGCGAAGGAACACGCCACCGAGTGGCGCGGAACCCAAGGTGCGGAACCCCAAGCGTGTCACCCGCTTACTCGCCGCGCACGCCCGTCACGACACCATCGCGCAGGTCCACGCTGGTGCATCGCGTGCTGACGTTCGAGTTGTTGCTGTTGAGGAGCAGGAAGACCTGCGCGGCCCCCGAGCGTGTCGTGGTCTGGCACCAGCGCCACGTCGAGGTTCCGTCGGGGCGGTCGATGCGTGTCGAGGGGGCACCGTGGCGCGCCAGCAGCTCATCGCCGCGCGTCGTTCCGACGACGAAGTCGGCGATATCGGCGTTCTCGATCGCGGTGCCGTTGGTCACCGTGTTCGAGCTGCCATCCACGAGGCAGCCCGAGAGAAGAGAAAGCACGCCCGCCATTACCACCGCAACCCCGCCCACACGCCCCGCGCGGCGAGCAGCCCAACCAGAATCGTGGCCGGGCAGTCGGCCGGACACTCCCTTAGACACGGATCGGACGGGCAAGTTAGTCTCGCGAGGCATGGCGCTTGCGCCAGGCGTGTCAAGGTGTGTCAGGGCGTAACAGGGCGTATCAGGGCGTGATTAGGCATGTCACGGCACGGTGGACCAGATCAAGACAACTCAGCACCGATATGCTGATTGTGTTCAGATTGTGTAAAGATCGCCGTTTTGGCGACCTTGTTGGTACGGAATGCGACCGTTTTCGTTTCACCTTTGAGCGTCTCGCTAAAGTTGTTTCGCGTAGCGTCGTCGCTGCGCGACGCGCTGCGGGGCAATCCTCCCCGGACGCAATCGATGTCGGAGCAGCCATGAACTTCCAGCGTGTGTGCGGCGAAATCAGCCTCAACCGTCTCTTTATTGCGAGCGCTGCGTGCGTCGCATGGATCGCGCTTCTCGGCAGCGGCCAGGCCGCGGCTGCCGGAACCGAGCCTGCACCCGCCGCCGATGGCCCCACCAGCGTCATCTTCCTCCACCCTGATGGCACTGGCCTGAACTATTGGTCCGCGGGACGCATGCTCCACGCCGGGCCGGACGCTGACCTTGAGTGGGACAAGCTCCCCGCCATCGGCGTCTACCGCGGCCACATGAAGGACGCACTCGCCGCCTCCAGCAACGGCGGCGGCACGACCCACGCCTACGGCGTCAAGGTCGCCACCAACAGCTTCGGCAACGATGCTGGCAAGCCCATCGCCAACGCCGATGGCTCGCCCATCAGGTCCATCATGATCGAGGCTCGCGACGCGGGCAAGGCCATCGGCATCGTCTCCAGCGCCAGCGTCGCCGATGCGGGCACGGGCACCTTCCTTGCATCCACCGAGACCCGCAAGAACTACACCGAGATTGCACGCCAGATGCTCGACGCCCGCCCCGATGTTCTTCTCGGCGGTGGCGAGTCGTACTTCCTCCCAGACACCGTTGAGGGCCGCTTCGGCAAGGGTTTGCGCACGGACGGACGAAATCTGATCGAAGAAGCCCGCGCACTGGGCTACACCATCGTGCTCACGCGCGATGAACTCAAGGCCGTCCCCACTGGCACGCGCCGGCTGCTCGGCCTCTTCGCCGCGACCGACACGTTCATGGACGACACCGAGGAGAAGAAGGCCGCCTCCGGCACCCCTTACTACGTTGAGTCCGCACCCACTTATGCCGAGATGATCGAGAAGGCTCTCGAGATCCTCTCGCAGAGCCCCACCGGCTTCTTCGTCGTCGCCGAGGAAGAAGGCACTGACAACTTCGCTGGCAAGATGAACGCCAAGGGCGCGATGATGGCCATCAAGCGGGCCGACGATGGTGTCGGCGTCGCACGCCGCTTCGTTGCGAGCAACCCGCGCACGCTGGTGATGGTCGCGGCGGACAGCGACTGCGGCGGCATGGCTGTGGTCTCCGAGGACACGATGGATCCAAGCAAGCCGCTGCCAGATCGCGACGACGAGAGCGGCGCCGCATGGGACGGACGCGACGGCACAGGATCGCTCCCATTCATCGCAGCGCCCGACAAAGCTGGCAAGCGCTGGCCCTTCGCAATCTCCTGGGCCAGCGGCAGCGACTGCGCTGGCGGCATCCTGGTCAGAGGCGAGGGCTATCGAGCCAACGAGCTTATTAAGGGCAGCATCGACAACACACGCATTCCGGCGATCATCCGAGATGCGCTCTTCTCGCCGAAGTAGCCTGACCATCGCTGTCTGCGCTATCGACCTGCATTAATGACGTGTGATCGCGCGTCATTGCGCCCGCGCGATGGCTCGCCGCCGGGGACCCGTTGATTCGCTTCAGTGCGCGGTGACATGTGGCTGGCCTCGCTCCGGGATCGCTCCTGCGGGTGACTACCGCGCGCCCGGTTCGTCGCTCACACCGGGACGGACGCCGATCCAACCCTCGACGCGCTCGCCCGCGCCGAGATCAAAGACCAGAATCGCGCGTCCACCATCGCCGCCTTTGCGGATCTCTCGCGGCGGCTGGCTCCAGGTCGGCCTCGCCTCCGCGTCGAAGGGGTCAAGCAGTCGCAGCGTGGTTGCCTCAGTGGCGTGGACGCGCACTTGCACGGTCTGGCCCGCCGCGCGGCGTGCCGAGACCGACAGCCTGCCTTCGGCCCGGAGGTCCTTGAAAGAAACGTCGTGCCATCGCGACGAGACGGCGGGAAAGACCCGCACCAGGTTCGTCGGCGATGGTCTGTCGCTACCAACCTCGCCCCAGCTCTGCAGCAGCATCTCGTGCACGCCCTGCATCGCGATCATGTTGCCCTCGAGCGTGAAGGGGCGGTACGTGAAGTTCGAGAGGCCCTTGTCGCCGGGGGCTCGCGGGCTCTGGTCGCCGTTCAAGTGGAAGCCGTTGCGCCCTGTGAAGGCGAGGTATTTCTCGAGATACTCCAGCGCCCGCTCGCCCTGGCTGGCGCGCGCGGCCATGGCGCTCATCCAGGCGAAGCTGTAGCCGGTCCACCACTCGGTGCCGCGAGCATGCAGCTCGTCGAGGGTGGCGTCGACGACGTCGCGGCGGTGGTCGGTGTGGAGCAGGCCGAGGGGGTAGATGCCGATGGCGTGGCTGAAGTGGCGATGCGAGGAGGCGTAGGGCAGTCCGGCCGCGATGGGGAGCGGCCCGGTCGTCGGGAGCGGCGCGCACCTTTCCAGATGCCCGCGCCACGCCACGACCTCGTCCGTCAGCCTGAGTTCCACCGCCATCTCCATCGCCATGCCGAAGGCGGCCCGCAGCATCGCGTCGTCGTAGGTGCTGTTGGGCGTCAGCCACGCTTCGTACGAGTTGTCGTTGATCTCGGGGCTGGTCGAGAGTGGGAGCATGTACACGCCGCGCTCATCGCGCTTCACCAGCCCAGCCAAGCCCCGCGCCACGCCGGCGACGAAGGGGTACCACTCGCGCTCCAGGCGCGCGCGGTCGCGGGTGTAGCGCCAGTGGGTGTAGAACTGGTGCGCGACCCAGGCCGAGTGGGTGGGGCTTAGAGAGTGCTGGCCCCAGCCGCCCATCGGGCGTCCCTCGATCGTCATGACGCCGGGGACGATGAGGCCGGGAACGTCGTAGAACTCGCGCGCGAAGCGCTCGTACGCGGGCGTCAGCGCGACGTTGAAGTCCAGCCACGCGAGGCTCTGATCGAAGAGACCCGCCGCGTCGCAGGAGACGTACGTCATCTGCGTGTTGAGATCGTTGTGATAGTCGCCTTTCCACGGCGGCAGGCCGCCCTCGTCGGCGGTCCACACGCCCTGCAGCGCCAGCGGCGGGAAGCCCGGCCGGCTTCCGGCGATGAGCAGGTGCTTGGCGAGGTCGTACTGGGCCTGCAGTCGCGGGTCCGGGAGCATCACGCTCGACCCATCGAACGCGGCCATGTGGCGGCGAGAACGCTCGCCCTGGTCGCCCGAGCGGTAGACGTTCGCCGCGACAATTGCGCGCGCCCGCGCGGCGCTGATCAATCGCGCGTGGTCCGTATCGCGCCGCAGATCAGCGGGAAGGTCCTTTGCCTCGTCGGTGCTGCGGACGATCGTCACGGCGGCGGTGCGGATAAAGGGCTGGCCCCGGTAAGGCGGCTCGGAAACTCGCATCGCCGCGGCGACGACGAACGCCGGTCCGGCGGCGGCGAGCTTCGGTGCATCGGGCGTGATGCGCGTGTCAGGCGTGTCAGGGCGCATCGGCTGGAGGAACCAGACCTCGGAGACTGGCTGCGGGTCGCGGCCTTCCTCGGCCCGCATCGACTCGGCGCGGCCTTCTTTGGCACTGGGATAGCCAAGCTTCGACACACCGGCGGGCGTCACGAGTCGAAGCGTGGCACCCTCGGGCAGGCCCGTGATGACGGTCGTTGCCGCCGCGTCGTGCATCGTGATCCCGAGCGTTGACCAGAGCTTGGGTGTCTGCTGGACACCAACGCGTGCGGTGCCGTCAGCGAGGTTGAGCACGAACATGTCGAGCGTCTGTTCCTCGGGAAGGATGATCTCCAATCGCGCGACGGGGAGCTTTGTTGGATAGGGAATGGTGTCGTAGGGGACATCGAAGAGGCGTTGGTGCTCGGAGTGGTTCTTCTCGTTCTTGAGGCGGAACATCGCCGCGTAGTTCCAGTCCGGCGAGGCGAAGATCTCCGGCTCGCGCGTGTCCCAGAGGTCGGCGCGGTCCAGCGAGAGGCGCAGAACGTTTCCGCCGCCCCAGACAAGCACGCCGCCGCCACCGTTGCCCAGAGGCAGGCCATCATCCCAGCGATCGATGGGGGGCGAGAGAGAGAGCTTGGTGAGCGGCTGGCTCAGGGCGCGACCCGGTCCGGGATCCTGCCCGTCGCGAGGCGGCTCGCCGAGGGCGAACGCGCCGGTCAGGAGGAGCAACCCGGCCACGACGATGCGATGACGGCGGTGGGTCATGTGGGGATGGTACCGGCGCGAGTCGGTCACCGTTACCTATCCTGCGGCATGACCCAAGCCATCGTTGCCAGGCCCTTCGTCGTCGCGATTGTCGTGCTGATGTTGCTGTCCTTCGCGCCCGCGCGGGCTCAGTCGCTGGTGCACGAGAAGTACTCGCTTGAAAACGGGCTACCGTGATTCTGCACCAGGATCGCACGCTCCCGGCGGTCACGATCAATCTCTGGTACCGCGTGGTGCGCAGAACGAGCCGCCCGGCCGTTCTGGATTTGCCCATCTCTTCGAGCACCTGATGTTCATGGAACGCGCCGTGTTCCTGGCAACGCCTTCGACGTCCTCATGGAGACCGGCGGCGGCTCCAACAACGCCTCCACCAGCCTCGACCGCACCAACTACTTCTCCGTTGGCCTCTCCGAACTCCTTCCCACGCTGCTCTGGCTTGATGCCGATCGCCTCGAGGACATGGGCGTCACGATGACACAGGCCAAGCTTGACCTGCAGCGCGACGTGGTGCGCAACGAGCGGCGGCAGACGGTGGAGAACGAGCCATACGGGAAGGCGTACGAGGCGTCGTACCAGCTGCTGTCTCCGCCGTCGCACCCGTACCACAACGGGGTGATCGGCACACACGCCGATCTCGAGGCCGCGACGGTGCAGGATGTTCAGGACTTCTTCGCGACGTTCTACACGCCGGGCAACTGCTCGCTCGTCGTCGCTGGCGACTTTGACTCAGCGACCATCAAGCCGCTGGTCGCCGAACTCTTCGGCACGCTTCCCCGCGGCAACGCGCCCTCGCGACAGGAAGTCCCCGCCGCCACGCTCGCGCGCGTCGTGCGAACCACTTCCCTCGATGCGGTCGAGCTTCCCAAGATCATGTTCGCCTACCACAGCCCCCGCGCGTATCAGCCCGGGGACGCGGAGGCCACACTCCTCTCGCGCGTGCTCGCGGATGGTCCTTTCAGCCGCCTTTATGACCGTCTCGTGCTCGGCGAGGAGCTCGCGGTGGATGTCGGCGCGTCTCAGGACGCGGCAATGCTCGGCTCGGTCTTCCGCGTCGAGGTCACCGCCAAGCCCGGCTCCGACCTCGCTCGCATCTAAGCAATCCTCGACGAAGAGCTTTCTCGCATCGTCAAGGAAGGCCTTACCGAGGAGGAGCTTGCCCGCCGACGTGTGATCATTGAGGTTGCCAGGATCGCTGCGCTCCAGTCTCTTCAGGCTCGCGCCGATCAGCTCAACGAGTATGAATTCTACTTCGGCACGCCCGACGGCCTCGCACGCGACCTTGCTCGCTTCAAGGATGCAACACCCCAGCGCGTGCAGCGCGTCGCCTCCGGCATCCTCACGCTCGCCGCGCGCGTGGTGCAGGTCGTGCTCCCAAGCGCGGTTTCACCCGGCACGTCTACGCGCGAGACGCGCCCCGAGGCCGCGCCGGCCCGAGCCTTCGCCCCCGCCGCGCCAGAGATTCTCGAAATCGGCGGCGTCCCCGCCATGCTCTGGTCGCGCCCCACAACCTCCGGCGGGCTGCCGCTGGTCTCCGCCAGCCGCCTCAACCAGAACCTGCGCGAGAAGACCGGTTTCACCTACGGCGGCCGCGCCGCTTTCAGCATGGCTCCATCGCTTGGCTGTTTCGAGGCCCGCGCCGCCGTTCAGACCAAGGTCACCGGCCCCGCCATCACCGAGTTGCTGAGTGAGTTCTCACGCATCCGCGCGGGCGACATCACCGCCGACGAAACCCAGAAGGCGGCACTCTCCATCCGCCAGGACGTCGTCGGTGACTTCGCCACACTGGATGGCATCCTCGGCCAGGCCGCGGGCCGAGCCGCCAGCGGCCTCTCTTTCGCGACCATCGCCACCGACCTCACCCACGCCAACTCCATCACGCCGCAGACGCTCAACACCCTCGCCAAGAATGCCATAACTACCGACCAGGGCGTCTTGGTCCTCGTCGGCGACAAGAGCGCGATCCTGCCGCAGCTCGAAGCACTCAAGAACCTCCCCGGGGCAAGCATCGTCGACTCGTATGGAAACGAAGTGAAGTGATCCAGCGTCCTCGATCGGCGAAGCGATCATCTTTTGAGTTGGGAGAATGATCTTGGCCTTGTTCTTAACGACCGCGCGCTCGTCCGGCGCTACTCACCCTTCTTCGTCACTTCGTGCCCTTTCTGTCCCGTGATCAACCTCGCGCCGCGTTCAAAGAAGACGTAGTCCCACGACCAATCCCACATCACTGCCCAGCGGTTGCGGAACCCAACCAGGAACATCACGTGCACGAGCGCCCAGAAGGCCCACGCGATGAACCCGCTCAGGTTCATCCC